>CAYMXM010000159.1:0-9622 GCA_964394065.1 uncultured Pirellula sp.
CTTACGGGGCCATTTTGCAGAGTTCCTTAACCACCGTTCTCCCGAGCGCCTTAGAATACTCTTCTCACCTACCTGTGTCAGTTTTAGTACGGTCAACCTTGCTTTAACGTTTAGAAGCTTTTCTTGGACATCCTTCCAGACACTTCGAGATCTTAAGTGCTCTCGTGATCCTGGCTTGGTTTATGCCCGGCGGATTTGCCAACCGGGCGCCTCATCAGGACCAACGGACATTTCTAGTCGTACCGCTGTCTTTTCGGATGCCGTCCCTCCATCACTTCACAAGGCCGGCGAAGGAATATTAACCTTCCATCCATCGTCTACGCCTTTCGGCCTCGACTAAGGTACCGGCTAACCCTGGGCGGATTTACCTTGCCCAGGAAACCTTAGGTGTTCGGCGAACAGGATTCTCACCTGTTTAATCGTTACTCATTCCGGCATAATCACCTGATGGGGCCGACAACGCTCCTTACGGTACGTCTTGTATCTCCCCATCAGCGCTCTCCTACCGCTCATTGCTGAGCCCGCAGCTTCGGTGTTCTATTTACTCCCGTTCATTATCGACGCAGAATCTCTCGACCAGTAAGCTGTTACGCACTTTTTAAATGGTGGCTGCTTCTAAGCCAACATCCTGGCTGTCACAGAGATTCAACTTTCTTAGTGACTGAATAGAACTTCGGGACCTTAGCTGACGATCTGGGTTGTTTCCCTCTTGACCATGGAGCTTATCCCCCACAGACTGACTCCCGAGATAGTTATAACGGTATTCGGAGTTTGGTTCGGTGAGGTACCCAAGGAAGGGCCCCCATCCGATTCAGTCTCTCTACCCCCGTTACATAGTGGCTCGAGGCTATCCCTGAAAATATTTCGGAGAGAACGAGCTATCTCTGCGTTTGATTAGACTTTCACTCCTCCCCACAGATCATCCCATCGGTTTTCAACCCAAATGAGTTCGGTCCTCCACGCAGTTTAACCCACGCTTCAACCTGTCCATGGGTAGATCACGCAGTTTCGCGCCTAGCGCCCGCAACTTAGTCGCCCTATTCAGACTCGGTTTCCCTCTGGCTTCGACCCGTAAGGTCTTAACCTGCTGCAAACGCTAACTCGCCGGATCATTTTGCAAAAGGCACGCCGTCACACTTTTAATAGTGCTCCGACCGCTTGTAAGCACACGGTTTCAGGTTCACTATCCTCCCCTTACCGGGGTTCTTCTCACCTTTCCATCGCTGTACTGAGTTCACTATCGGTCATCGAGGAGTATTTAGCCTTGCGGGATGGTCCCCGCAGATTCAGACCAGGTTTCACGTGACTGGCCCTACTCAGGTACCACTCGGGAGGCACTCGACTTTTACTTACCGGACTGTCACCGTCTATGGTGTGCCGTTCCAAGCACTTCAGCTAGTCGTTGCTTTGTAACTCCCATGCGAGTGGCCCTACAACCCCGAGAAGGAAACCCTCTCGGTTTGGGCTATTCCGCTTTCGCTCGCCGCTACTTACGGAATCGATTTTTCTTTCTTTTCCACCAGGTACTAAGATGTTTCAATTCCCTGGGTTGGCCACGTACACCTATGGATTCAGTGCACGCTAATTCGGGTACCTCGGGATCACAATCTATTTGTCGATTCCCCCAAGTTTTTCGCAGACTTTCACGCCCTTCATCGCCTCTCGATACCAAGACATCCCCCGTGCGCCCTTAGTAACTTGACCATCGGAATCTCAAACTCAACTCAACCCAACATCCGCTTTCACAGACGTCGCACCGAGCCGCTCAAAATCCGATTTCTTTAAGCCGACAACCACCAGCGATTCACATCGCTAACTTCGCCGACTCGCCTATCCTATATTTTTGCGCTCATTCAAAACGGTTTGATCAAAGCTCAGCTGAGTAATCAGCAAGCGTTCTTCTCAAGAACCGGTTTAAATTTCATCTCGTGCTCTCATCGCAGGCCGGAAAAACCTGCAAATCTGCACGAATCAGATGCCATCTACCAATCCAACCAAATTGTCAAAGATCAGCTTCGCTCGCGACTTTCGTCACTTGCGAGGGGTCACCAGTCTATCGAGGCGTCTGACAGGTGTCAAGTGCTCGATTTACTTTTTTGACCGCCCCGACCTGGACTGAACTACTCGCGACTTGCGTCGCTCGTCGCCGTGTCCCGGTCGAGGGAGCGAGAATCATCCAGATTTCGGTTTCGGCCGCAAGGCCTTTTCTAAAAATCTTTTGGATGATTTTCGAGTGGAGGTGAAGGGACTTGAACCCATGACCCTCTGCTTGCAAAGCAGATGCTCTCCCAACTGAGCTACACCCCCGAAAAACTACCAAGCTAACCAGTGCGCACGCGTGGATTCGAACCACGGACCTCGTCGTTATCAGCGACGCGCTCTAACCAACTGAGCTACGTGCGCGAATCCAACTAGCGGGTACCTGGTCAGTACCAGGAGCGAGAATCCTATCGATTGGTTCGCTCCTGTCAACGGAGATTTTTGACTTTCTCCATCGATTTCACTCCGATCCCCCAGGCAACACCAGGGTTTCGGAGACCAAGTTATCGACCCGAGCCGACCGGACCTTTAGGCGGCTTTTGAAGTTTGAAGTGGGAAGTTTGAAGTTCGAAATAGAGGGAATGCGAACCACGGATGGCACGGATGGTGAAGTTTGAGGTGGGAAGTCGGAAGTTCGAAGTTCGAAGGGGAGAGGAAACCACGAATCGGACGAATCTTACGAATCAGGTTTGAGAGGCGAGGCGTAGGGCTTGAGGAAGAGCACAGTCCATAAGATTTCCGCTCCCCTCGCCCCTTTTAGGGGAGAGGGGTTGGGGGTGAGGGGTAGAAGTACTAGAAACAAAAACCTCTTCGGAACTCAACACAGCCGCTCTTTCAGCTCTCGAAGAAACTCACCGAAACTCTTCTCGCACGCATCAATTCGGTTCGATTCGTGTCTGTAGCGCCCGATTTCTCCCTTCCGATTCATCACATAAACATCCCCGTGTGGGACTCGAAAAAGCTCACTGACCTCTCCCGAAAATCGATCCGCGGTTCGTCGATCCAAGATCGAGGTGTCGAACCCGTAAAAAGAGACTTCTCCATGATATTCGCCGTTTCCAAAGCGATTGAAGAAGTACCGAAATGCCCGATCTTCTTTCTTTTCAATGACGCCAAAGTACTCCTCGTCCACCGGCTCGAAGTACCGCATCGGGGGAATGGGAGAACGTCGTTCAACCGCACGAAGCTCGACAAAAAGGTCAGTAGGCTTTGAGGCGGACAGCGGGAAAGGGACAAAGGAAAGGTCTATGGCAAACGGTTTCCAGACAGCAAACAACGATCGAGAAAACCGCATGACCTCGGGGCAATTCGCCCGGTCGATTTCCTTGAGAATGCCCTCGACGAACAGATCTGCATCTCCCTTGCCAGAGAAGCGACACCCCCAGAAGGACTTCCAGATATCGTCGGCGATTGGAAATAGGTGCCTGGTCATTCAATCACCCGCCAAAGAACAAAACGCTCTTGAGGAGCCTCACGTAAAGGCGCCAAGGCGCAAAAAAGAATCAATCATGCCTCGCCTACCCTTTGCGCCTTGGCGTGAGGCTTTGTTTTGTTCAAGGACTAAAGTGATTGGCTCGAGTAATGCCACCCCAGACTTGAGCGTCCCTGAATTAGAAAGGGGCACGCCACGCGCTTTAGAACTCTGCTCCCCTCGCCCCGCTTCGTGGAGAGGGGCCTTGAATGGAGGCGTTGTTTAACGGAATGAATTCCGTTCTACATTGCATCCTGAAGCCTGCTCACGAATCGACGAGCGGCTTTTGCTTTTCGGTGATGACCGTCGATTCAGGGGCCATCTCGGCGTTGAGCGCGATGTAGCTTTGCCATTCCTCGGGGACGTTGTCCTCGTGGAAAATCGCCTCCACCGGACACTCCGCCACACACGCTTCACAGTCGATACACTCGTCCGGATGGATGTAAAGCATCTTCTCTCCCTCGTAGAAACACTCTACCGGGCAAACAACCACGCAATCGGTGTAGCGGCATCCAACACATGGCTGTGTCACGACGTGTGCCATTTCATATCCCTCTTTTCTTTTATCTCTCTGCGCAATAACTCTCGAAAATTGGAGCTTCACTCCCCCGAATAGGGCGTGAACCCAACTCCCTTGGCAATCCCAAATCAGCTAGGTTTTTTCCAGACAGGCTGTTGGAGCGCCCAGGTTGTCTCGCATCCTATGGCCGACCAAACTAGGTGTCAAGAAACTTGATTCTGCTTGCTGTCGTCCTTCACCCCACCTAATATTGAGTAAATCCCAAAACGAACCGTGCATTGAGACCCGCTCGGATTCCTTGTCGAACCGTTCCCTAGACAGCGATCGCTTGAATACCCACCGTGGCACTCTCCAATCTTGACCGCGAACTACTCAGGAAATGCCTTGCGAACGAACCGCAAGCCTGGGAAGAATTCACCGATCGCTTCCTCGGCCTGATCGTCCACGTCGTCAACCACACCGCGGCAGCCCGCAATATCCAAATCACCCCCGAATCCCGAGACGACTTAGTCGCGGAAGTTTTCCTCTCCTGGATCGAAAAAGATTTCGCCCCCCTCCGACGCTTCCGGGGAAATAGCTCTCTGGCTACCTACCTCACCGTCATCGCCCGACGGGTTATCGTCCGACGCCTTTCTCAACTTCGAATCCCCCACCCCTGGATCCACACCAACTCCGAGAATTCTCTCGACCAAACTCCTTCGAACTCCCAAGAATCCCAAACAGAAAATCTAGAAGCGATCGAATCGGCGATGAAACGACTCCCCGCCGAAGAAGCGAACGTCATCCGGATGTTCCACCTGGAAGGAAAGAGCTACCAAGAGATCAGCCAAGCCCTCGGAATGCCCGAAAACAGCGTTGGCCCCACCCTCTCCCGCGCCCGAGAAAAAATGCGAAGTCTCTCGTAAGGTTTTGCGCCTTCCATTTTGAACCGCAGAGAACGCGGAGGTTCGCAGAGTTAAAACCGAAAACGAAAAAGGATGCAAAGCATCCTCGATTGTTATGGAACTGTCCTCTTACCCCTCGGGTTTGCCTCTGCGAACCTCCGCGTTCTCTGCGGTTCAATTTTCTGCCCTGAATGAATTCATAAGGGTTACTTCCTCTAGCATCCTCAGCAAGGCTACCAAAAAAAGGAACGGCATGCTAAGTTCTGTGGGATTTTGGTCACCGCAGAACTTCCGGCCGTTCTCTAGAACTTACTCGGACCGCACAAGCTGGCAATTTCGTCGAAAGGTGGCCACCCATCATGCCATTTTTCCCGCAAATTCCCAGGTTTTACCGTGCCCAAACGGACTGACATCAAGAAGATCCTCCTCATCGGTTCCGGCCCCATCGTCATTGGGCAAGCGTGCGAATTCGACTACTCCGGAACCCAAGCCTGCAAGGCCCTCCGCGAGGAAGGGTTCGAGGTCGTTCTGGTCAATAGCAACCCTGCGACGATCATGACCGATCCAGGGACCGCCGAACGGACCTACATCGAGCCCCTCACCTGGGAATTCGTCGAAAAGGTCATCGAACGAGAACGCCCCGACGCGATCCTCCCAACCCTCGGCGGCCAAACCGCTCTCAACATCGCAATGGATCTCGCCCGCGAAGGGGTCCTCGAAAAATACAATTGCGAAATGATCGGGGCTAACCCCGAAGTCATCCACAAAGCCGAAGCACGCGATGCCTTCAAACTGGCGATGGAGAAAATCGGCCAAGAAGTCTGCAAAGGAGTGATCGTCCACACGATCGAGGAAGCGCGCAAAGCCCTCGCCGATATCGGCCTCCCCTGCGTCGTTCGCCCGAGCTTCACGATGGGTGGAAGCGGTTCGGCAATCGCCTACAACCGAGACGACTTCGAAGGACTCGTCCAGAACGGCTTGACCCTCTCCCCGATCACCGAAGTCCTCATCGAAGAATCGATCATCGGCTGGAAAGAGTACGAGATGGAGGTGATGCGCGACGTGGACGACAACGTCGTGATCATCTGCTCCATCGAAAACTTCGACCCGATGGGGGTCCACACCGGGGACTCGATCACCGTCGCACCCGCGCAGACTCTCACCGACAAAGAGTATCAGCGAATGCGCGACGCGAGCCTCGCCATCATTCGCGAAATCGGCGTTGAAACGGGAGGATCGAACATCCAGTTCGCGATCCATCCGCAAAACGGTCGAATGATCGTTATCGAGATGAACCCGCGCGTCAGCCGTTCCAGCGCCCTGGCTAGCAAGGCGACCGGATTCCCGATCGCGAAAATCGCAGCGAAACTCGCCGTCGGATTCCGCCTCTGGGAACTTCAAAACGACATCACCCGAAAAACGCAAGCTTGCTTCGAACCGACCATCGATTACGTCGTGACGAAGGTTCCTCGCTTCGCCTTTGAAAAGTTCCCGGAAGCGGACTCGACTCTCACCACGCAAATGAAGAGCGTCGGCGAAACGATGGCGATCGGCCGGACCTTCAAGGAATCGTTTCAAAAAGCCCTTCGTGGTCTCGAGGTGGGTGCCTTCGGTTTCGGAGCCGACACCAAAGACCTTTGGTACACCGATCGACGGCCTGACGACGAGGACATTCGAAACAAACTTTCCAAACCGAACGCGGACCGGGTTTGGTATATCCGCTATGCAATGCTCGGTGGAATGAGCATCGAAGAAATTCACACGATCACCGCGATCGATCGTTGGTTCCTCGACCAACTCTCCGAGATCGTCGAAATGGAACGCTATCTTCGTTCCCTCGGCTCCGTCGCAGCAGTCGATCGTGCCACTTTGAAACAGGCCAAGCAGATGGGGTTCTCCGATCGTCAACTCGCGACGATCCTCGGAAGCTACGACCACGAAGTTCGGGAATGGCGCAAGTCCCAAGGAGTCGTTGCCGTCTACAAATCGGTCGATACCTGTGCTGCGGAGTTCGAGGCCTACACCCCTTACTACTACAGCACCTACGAAGACGAAAACGAAGCACCTCCCAAGGGAGACAAGAAGCGGGTGATGATCCTCGGAGGAGGCCCGAACCGAATCGGGCAAGGGATCGAGTTCGACTATTGTTGCTGCCACGCGAGCTATGCGTTGCGAGAGCTCGGAATCGAGTCGATCATGGTCAACAGCAACCCAGAGACCGTCAGCACCGACTACGACACGAGCGACCTTCTCTTCTTCGAACCCCTGACGACCGAAGATGTCCTCAACATCTACGACTCCGTCCAACCCGACGGAGTCATCGTTCAGTTCGGTGGGCAAACTCCACTCAACCTGGCTCGCGCGCTCTCCGATGCCGGTGTCCCAATCGTCGGAACGAGTGTTGAGACGATCGAGGATGCAGAAGACCGCGAAAAATTCCAAGCACTGTTGCGAGAACTCGATTTGAAGCAACCCGCCAACGGAATCGCTCGAACGATGGAGCAAGCCCGCGCCGAAGTTCAAAAGATCGGCTTCCCATGCTTGGTCCGTCCAAGCTTCGTCCTCGGTGGACGGGCGATGGAGATCTGTTACGACAACTCGCAGTTCGATCGCTTCGTCGCCGAAGCGTTCGTCGTCGCCCAAGGCCAACCGGTCTTGATCGACCGATTCCTGGAAGATGCGACCGAGGTGGATGTCGATGCGGTCTCCGACGGTGACGATGTGATCGTCATGGGGATCATGGAGCATATCGAAGAAGCCGGTGTTCACTCGGGAGACTCCGCCTGCGTAATTCCACCCTATTCGCTCACCCCAACCGAAATAGAAGAGATTCGAAGCGCAACCGTTGCGATGGCTAGGCGATTGCGGGTCGTCGGTTTGATGAATGTTCAGTTCGCCATCAAAGAGGAAGAGGGGAAATCGGTCGTCTACGTTTTGGAAGTCAATCCCCGTGCGAGCCGAACCGTCCCCTTTGTTGCCAAAGCGACCGGAACCCCAGTTGCCAACATCGCGGCGAAGGTGATGGTAGGTTGCAAGCTCAGGGATCTGGGCATCGTGTCCGAACCGGTCCCTCGAAGCGTCTCGGTGAAGGAAGCGGTCTTTCCGTTCCGCAAATTCGCCGGAGTCGATATCGTCCTCGGGCCGGAGATGCGAAGCACTGGTGAGGTCATGGGGGTCAGCGATGATCTCGCCATCGCTTTCAACAAGAGCCAAATCGCAGCCGGGGTCGTCCTTCCTCAGGAAGGAAACGTCTTTTTGAGCATCTCCTCTCGCCATCGGGCCGGCATCATCGATCTAGCGCGGCAGCTTCACGAAATGGGGTATCGGCTTCTCGCAACCTCGGGGACCGCAGCCGAATTGCAACGGGGAGACATCCCGGTGGTCCAGATCAAGAAGCTCGCCGAGGGGAACCCGAATCTCATCGACTACTTGAAGAATGGTGAGGTTTCCTTGATCTTCAACACGCCGAGCGGGAAGGGAGCGAGGACCGACGAAGGTCGCATTCGAGCCGCTGCGGTTCAATTCGGTGTCCCGTGCATCACGACCGTCTCGGCAGGAACGATTGCGATCGAAGCGATGGCCGCCATTCGAGAAAAATCGATGTCGGTCCTCTCGTTGCAAGAACGGTTTTCCAACTAACACCTCATGCAACTACGCTGGATCCCCAACGCCACGGCCAACGGGTTACATATCGCCGATTGCGCGGTTCGATTTCCCGACCAGTTCGCCGAAGCGAGCACGCTCGAAGCGTTTCGCGACGATGCCGTGGCCCTCGCCTCCGAGGTCAATCGCTTGGACACCTACCAAGCCTCCCGATTCTGGCCGACGTTGATCGCGAACATTGCCGAACAGAAATCGATCCAAGAATCGGTCGAGCAGACCCTTCGTCGGTTGACCGGTTCGGATTGTCGCGACCTCCTTCCGGTGATGGTGGGGAAGGTGATCGATCTAGCAGCGATGTTCCGAAGGCGTTATCCACGGTTCGATGACCAGATCGCGTTCCGATGTCGACCGCTGCAAGAGCAATGGTCCGGCTATGGAAACGGTCTCTTTCAACAGATCAAACGCATGACGACCGACGATATCGTTCCCGAGGAAGCGAGGGTCATTCCGTTGCAACCTGTGTTGAACGGATACGGATATGCCCACATGGACTCGAATCTCGTCTGGCTGGAGGCGGTGTTAACGAATCCCCTTTCCGAGTTACCCGAGGTAGTGCGGTTAGCCTGGGTGTTGTCGCAGATCAATCTGGAATTGCCTCGCTACAGCGACGCCGTCGGGATGGGAACGCTCAAGCGGATTGCCCCCTTGGCCATGCTTCCTCCGGTCTTAGCAGCCGCGCAAGTCGTCGAACTGAGTCGCTGCACCAACGAAATAGCCGCCCTCGCGATCGAGCACTGGCACATCCCGATCCCGACAGAGACCAGCGTTCTCGATGAACTCGTACCCACCCTCATGGACTGGTGGGAAACCTACCTCGTTTCACGTCCCCCTTGGCATATCGGGATTCAAGCGTTAGCGAAGATGATCCGAGCGTAGTGCGGCAAGGCTTTGCTTTGGACATTAGGCTATAGGAAGAGGGTACGCGAAGCTGGCTGTCAAGAAGTTGGTGTTGTGTCGATATTGTTTTGCGGAAGTTTTGTTCTCTAATCCGCTTCTTGTCCGATCGGGGCTCGCCCCCGTCGGACACCGCTTTGGCGCCCTAGA
>CAYMXM010000160.1:0-9576 GCA_964394065.1 uncultured Pirellula sp.
ACTTCAACCCCTCACCCCCAGCCCCTCTCCCCTAAAAGGGGCGAGGGGAGCAGATGTCTAAAGCGCGGCGCGTTCTAGGGCGCCAAAGCGGTGTCCGACGGGGACGAGCCCCAGTCGGACAAGAAGCGAATTAGAGAACAAAACTTATGAGATCTATTACTTCTTTCGCGAGGGTTTGCGTAGTCTGTGGCTTTGCATGGGTCAGTTGGCTATTGGTGGGTTGCGAGAAAGCATCCTCCCCTGCGACTTCCTCACGCATCGAACTGCGAGAGCCTGTCGTCTACGTCGACCGACTAGATCGAAAAGTGGTATTCACCCACTCCCCGCAAAGAATCGTTTCCATATCCCCTGAAACCACGGAGCTTCTTTTCGCAGTCGGATTGGGGGAGCGGATCATCGGCTCCACCGCCTATTGCGATTACCCCGAAGAGGCGAAGTCGATACCTCGCGTCGGGCAAGGAACGGTTGAAAGCATCAGTCGCGAATTGATCGTCAACGCCAAGCCGGATCTCATCGTATGTCGATGGGATAACCACCATCCACTCGTCCCAACCTTCGAACGATTGGGGATTCCCATCCTCGCAGTCGGTGGGGAGTCGATCGAACAGTTTTTGGAAGAGGTCCAACTCTTCGGCAAACTCTCGGGCAATCCCGAACAAGCAGAGCAATTTGAATCGGAGTTTCGGAACCATCTCGCGAGACTCCAGAAGGCGGTATCATCGATCCCCTCCGAATCGAAACAACGCGTCTTCTATGAAGTCTGGAACGATCCCTTGATGACGGTCAGCCCCAAATCATTCATCGGGCAACTTCTGGAACATGCGAATACGATCAATATCTTTCACGACCTAACTCTTTCCTATCCGCAGGTGAGTAGCGAAGTCGTCGTGGAGCGAAATCCCGATGTCATTCTGAAGGCTTCGAGCTCTCGGGAGCCAGTCGACTTGGATGCCTATAAAAACCGCCCTGGGTGGAGCGGAATCCATGCGGTACGAAACGAGCGGACATACTCGATCAACGGTGACGTGATATCGCGATGCGGACCGAGAATGTTGATTGCCATCGAAGAGATCATCCGAGCCGTTTATCCAACGATTGAGCCTGCAGCAATTAAGCCTGCAGCAATTGAGCCTGCAACGATTGAGACTTCACCGTGAAGCGATCAGCCGGTCCCAATTCGGTAAGCGTCTTGAGTTGGACTCCGATCTTGATCGGTCTGTTGCTTCTCATCGCCTTAAGTATCGTAAGTCTCGGGATCGGGCCGGTAACGATCTCTCCCTTGGAAATCCTATCGACTCTTATCGGAAGGAGCCAAGAAGAAGGGAGTGCATCGGGTCGGACCATTCTCTACGAGATGCGATTGCCACGCCTAGTCGGGGCGTTATGGGTTGGGGGAGCGCTCGCTACGGCAGGAGTTGGGTTCCAAAGCCTTTTCAGAAATTCCTTAGCCGATCCATATATTATCGGCGCATCCAGCGGGGCAGCGTTGGGAGTTGCAACGGCGATCGTGCTCGGAGTACAGTGGGCGTTTGCAGGGCTCAGTCCACTCAGTTTGTTCGCGATGCTCGGTTCGTTAGCGACCGTCGCTGTCGTTTTCTCGGTAG
This sequence comes from uncultured Pirellula sp., assembly GCA_964394065.1. GTDB lineage: Bacteria > Planctomycetota > Planctomycetia > Pirellulales > Pirellulaceae > JBKCUI01. The sequence continues at coordinate 1,605 of CAYMXM010000160.1, forward strand.
GGCAACTTGGGCGTGGCTCCTCATCCTTAACGCTCTTACTAGCAGGGGTCGCCATCAGCAGTATGACGAACTCGCTGGTTTCTTTGATGCTTTACTTAAGCAAGAAAGATGCGATGGCGATGACGATCAATTGGCTTCTAGGTTCGTTCGCCGATTGCAGTTGGAACTCGCTGGGAACCTCTTTCACCATCGGTCTCGCAGGGACCCTTTGGATCTGGGGGATGTCGCGCCAACTCGACGCCTACTCGCTAGGAGATGTCGCCGCGCAGTCCCTCGGGCTCGATGTGATTCGGTTCCGCTGGACCGTCATACTTGCAGCAAGCTTAGCCACTTCCGCATCAGTTGCGGTGGGCGGTGTCGTAGGGTTCATCGGTTTGATCGCCCCTCAAGTAGCTCGAATGCTGGTCGGAGCAAGACATATCGTCCTGATCCCCATGAGCGCAATCCTCGGCGCCTCAACCCTCGTGGTTGCCGACTCTTTTGCGAGAACCATCATCGCACCGGTCGAACTTCCGATCGGCATTGTCACCGCATTGCTAGGAGGCCCGTTCTTTTTGATACTGTTGTTAAGAAAGGTGTGAGGAGTAAGGTGTAAGGTATAAGCTGTAGGGTGTGTGAGGTGGTCGCTGTTTCCAACTGGAATCCAGACGGCATATCGACCATCTTTTCTGTTGTAATAACCTGCGCACCCAGAGCGACCACGCAACACACCGGATGTGTAGTTGGCACCCGTTAAAACTTGGCTGATGTTTCTAGCGATTCTACCCCTCACCCCCGGCCTGAGAGGACGCATCAGCGATAATTGGCCAATCAAGGGTGGCACGCTCAGAGCGAAGCGATGGGCGTGGAGAACTGCAAGAAATGCCTGGATTAAGCCCCAAAACATCACACCCTTGGTTCCTCAGGGACGTGCCACCCAACTTCAGCTACTTTATTACCCAAATTGTCATGACTCAAGAACCACCGGTGATGGAGCTGGAGAAACTCTCCTTCGCGTACCAAAGCTCTCCGATCTTTCAAGAGCTCTCACTGCAACTGGTCCCTTCGCAGCTAGTCGTCTTGCTAGGTGCCAATGGATCGGGGAAGACGACGTTGCTCAAGACCATCGCGCGGCAATTGGTTCCCGATTCGGGGGCGATCACCTTCGACGGGGATTCGATTGCGAAGTTAAATCGTCGAGAGTTGGCGAAACAGATCTGTCTCATGCCTCAGTTCGAACAAAGAGAAACCTCCCTTTCCGTTCTCGATGTCGTATCCCTCGGCCGTTCCCCTCATGCAGGTTGGTGGGCTCCATGGAGTGAACAAGACGAAGCGATCGTCGTGGAATCGTTGCAAGCGACGGGGCTTTGGGAGCTGCGGCATCGGACCGTTGCAACCCTTTCCGGAGGGGAATGGAGACGAATGGTCCTCGCCCGATCCCTCGCCCAGCAAGCCTCGGTCCTGCTCCTCGACGAACCGACCGAAGGGCTCGACTTGAAGTATCAATACGAGTGCCTAGAGAAGATCAAAGAGATCGTTCGGCAGAGGGAGCTCATCGCGGTTGTAACGCTTCATGATTTTCAGCAGGCGGCCTATTTCGCCGACCGCATCGCCATTCTCTCGGGCGGGCGACTTCTCCGGTGCGGTTCACCGGTCGATGTTTTAATACCAGACGTTATCCGGGAAGCGTTCGACCTCAACGTCGAAGTCGTCCCCAACCCCATCCACGGCCACCCCCTGGTTGTCCCCAATGTAGCTCGGCTGTCCACGGACGGAAAAACTTTGTAAATTGATCCTTGTTCAATAAGGGATTACCACTTCTACCCAGGGAGGAGGACTCGCATGCGAGTTTCTTTGCTAATTACGTCTGCTTCTGCTCTATTGCTTTGCTTATCTCAAACGACGGTCGCACAACCGCAAGCGATCCCCGCAAGCAATGCGACTTCTGTTCCTCAAACACCTGTCAACCCTAATAGCGATCAACAAAACTCGCAGGGGTTTGCGTTGATGAACCTCCTCAACGCGTTCGAACTCTACCACCCCGAAGGGAACATCCAGGGAGGGGCACGACTCAGCGGCTCCATGACGATGATGGCTCTCGGAAAGGCTTGGGCGGATCGCTTCCGAAATTTCCACCAAAAAGTCACCTTCGAACCAGGCCCTCAAGGAACCGAGAACGGTATTCGGGAGCTAGCCAAGGACCCTACCCTCATCGTCGGTTCAAGCCGACCCGTCTCTCCACAAGAGATTGCTAGCTTAAAAGCTGGCGCTTGCAAAGATCCACTCAGCGTGATCGTCGCACTCGACCCGATGGCGATCTATGTCAACGAAGCGAACCCTCTTACCTCTCTCACCCCCGAACAACTGGAAGGGGTTTTGCGAGCTCCTGGGCAAAAAGGAACTCACTATGCGACTTGGGGGGAACTGGGAGTTACCGGCGACCTTGCGAACCAACCGATTCGGATCCATTCACGAAGCGAGGTGAGCGGGACCAAGGGGTTCATCAAGCAGTTTATTCTGCGCGGCGAAGAGATGGCCAAAGAGGTAGAAAGCCATCGATCGGCGGTCGAGATCTGCGAAGCGGTCGCCAAGGATCCTGCTGGGATCGGAATCGGGGGATTCAGCGATGGGAAACCGGGCGCACGGGCGGTCGGATTGGCCCTGCGAGGTGCTGTCATCCCTGCCACGGAAGAGAGTTTCCTCGCCGGTCAGTATCCACTGGTTCGTCCCCTCGTCTTGGTGTTCGACAAGTCTCAGATGAAGTCGGACGGTGGACTTCGCGAAGAGATGCTCCGTTACATACTGAGCCGAGATGGTCAGATGGAAGCTATTCGAGCTGGATTCTTCCCCCTCGATCCTTCTTATATCCACAAACAACTCGACGAAATCTGCGGACCTCGAATCCGCTAAGGCCCCAACTAGGAAATTCACTCAAGGAACTACTCACATGATTCTACGAACGATCTTCGGGGCCATCCTCGCGCTCACAGGATTCAGCCAATCTTCGCAGGCCCAAATCGGGAGTTGGGCCGACTCCATCTCGGGTGCACTACCTCGCATGATGGCACCCCTCAACTCTCCCAATGCTCCGGCGACTCTGGGATCGTGGGCCGACCCAGCCGCTTCCTACATGGGAAATCAACGGGATTGGAAACTCGGGGTTGGTATCCAGAACACCGATATTGGTGCTGTGGTTACGATCGTTTCCCCTGGTAGCGCGGCTCAGCAAGCGGGGATCAACGTGAACGACGTGATCGTATCGGCCGGACCATCTCGTCTTGGGTTGATCGATAATCGGGCAGTTGAGTTGGCCGAGGAGATTCGTCGCTACGCGGACTACAACGGACGAATCAATCTGGTCGTTCTCGACTCGCGAACGCGGCAATTGCGCAGCATCAATGCGAATCTGTCGTCGAACGTCAACACCCTCCGAGTCTCCGTCATGCTCCGGGACAACATGCAGCTCCCGTACAATTCCTATTTGACAGTCCAGCTCAAAAATGTTTCCCAGCCCTATTTCACCATCAATGGAGGGGAAGCAACGACGCCTGTGACCGGTTTCGGACCTTATCAGGTCGAACTCAATGTCGATCCTCGCTTCATGCCACCAACCGATCAGTACCAACTCTCGGCTTACGTTACTTCCAACGGCGCGGTCCTTTATCAGTTGAACAATCCCATCAATCTCAACACCTCCATGTTGGGGCAACCACAAACGCTTCAACTCGACCGCGCAGGTTCCGCGGTCAGCGCGGGTTATCCGAACTACAACAATCAGGAACAGATTCGCACTTACTTTCGAAAGTATCTCAACCGAGAACCGTCCTCGGCAGAGCTGATGGGTTGGCAGAGCTATTTGAGCCAAGGCAACTCCCTTCTGGGCTTGCAAGTCGGCATCCTATCCAGCGTTCGATATCGGGAGATGTTCCAAGGAAATGATTCTGCCTATGTGCAAAGCATGTTCCGAGAGCTCACCAACCGAAATCCCAACAACGTCGAGCTAAGTCGCTACCTGCAGATGCTCCAAGCGACCGGCTCCCCTGAAGCCGTCGCCCGCGATATCGCATCCCAGATCCGGTAGGTAGGCTGTATGGCCGACGCGCAAGCGAGGACCGAAAATCATAACCCGTGACGTAAGCGAGGGACAGCGTTGGCAACCAGACCTCCATCCAAAGTCTCACACGCCCTTCGTGCCTCAGGGACGTGCCACCCGGCGCTCGAGATTCCACAAGGGCCACGTTCACTCGCGACGCTATCCCTCGCTAACGCCACGGGTTGTGATGGGGAGACGCAGGGAGTGTGAAGCGGTCACAGCTGCCAACTACACTTCCGGTGTGTTACGTGGCCACTTTGGGTGCGAAGGTGATTGCAATAGAAACAAGGACTGACTCGCTATCTCGATCTAAGATGGAGGCAGCGACCACTTCACACACCCTACTCCGCTACAGCCCAAGCAACTCATCCATATGCTTCTTCAAAAGATCTCGTTCGTCGATATCTAGCCAAACATAAGACCCAACCGGATCACCTTCCGCATTGACCAGCACGAATCGATCCGGGTGGCCACGTTCCTCGACACCATCCAAAAAGAACTTCTCCATCCCAACCCGTTCGGTATAGCTCAGCTCCCCCCGAACAAAGAACCATCGCTTCGGATCGGCACCGAACGATTCCGCGTACTTAGCAAGGACCTCTTGCGTATCGATCTCCGGATCCACCGTAATGCTCAAAAAGCGAATCGGTTTGTCCTTGTACTTGTTCTGCAAGAGTTGCATCTCCGAAGTCTGACGGGGGCAACTCCCTTTGCAAGTCGTGAAGAAAAAACAAGCGACATAAGGCTCTCCTTTGAGGGTCTCCGTCGTAACCTTGTTCCCGTTCTGATCGACGAATTCGAAATCCTTCAGCCATCGTGGTTCAGCCTTGGCAGATTTCACCAAGCTGGCCAAGTCATTGCGTCGCCCTGGATCCTCTTTCTTCTCATGTACCCGATCCCAAGGATCGTAGTCATCCTCGTCCTCCACCGGACCGTTGGCGCTAACGCCGCTTGGGGAGGGAGTATTGGCAACTCGATAAGCGCGAAACGCCATCGCACAAATGGTCCCCAAGGCGATTCCAACCAGCACCGACATCAATCGCAACGTACCACGATTCACACGCAGATCTCCAGATTACAAAAACAACGACACAAGCCGAGCGTTAACAATTGATTCTAACAAGACTTCCCAAGCGCGACTAACCCTGAAGCATCACAACCCGACGCGTTAGCGAGGGACTGCGGTGCCAGAAAACGTAGCCCTTGTCGAGAATATCTCAGGCGTCGGGTGGCACGTCCCTGAGGAACGAAGGGCGTGATGTTTTGAGGCTTACTCTGGGTATCTCTAACAGTTCTCCACGCCCATCGCTCCGCCCTGAGCGTGCCACCCTTGCTCCAGTCTTAACCGATGCGTCCCACGCCCCACGCCCCGTCTACCAATCAAGCCAATATCTCGCGCACGACGTTTCCATGCACATCGGTCAACCGGAAGTCTCGACCTGCCCAACGGTAGGTCAGCTTCTCGTGATCGAATCCCATCAGATGCAAAATCGTCGCATGAAGATCATGCACATGAACCTTATTCTCGACAGCGCGGAAACCGAACTCGTCGGTGGCTCCGTGAACATATCCACCTTTGACACCCCCTCCGGCCATCCACATCGTGAATCCATAGTGATTGTGATCCCGGCCGGTCATCGTCCCCTGATTCGCCCCCTCCTTCGGCATTTCAACCGTCGGCGTTCTTCCGAACTCTCCACCCCAAATGACGAGGGTGTCTTTCAACATGTCCCGTTCCTTCAAGTCACTCAGCAATGCTGCGATTCCTTGATCGCACTGCTGAGCTAGCCGACGATGCTCCCTCTCGATGTGATCGTGGCTATCCCACGGTTGACCTTGCCCGTGCCAAACCTGGATGAAGCGAACGCCGTTCTCCAAAAGACGCCGGGCGATCAACAACTGACGCGCCTGCGTTCCTGGTCCGTATTTTTCCAGAACCTCTTTGGGCTCTCGACTCACATCGAAGATCTCCGCCGCCTGCCCCTGCATCCGGTACGCGAGTTCAAAGGACTGAATGCGAGCGTCGAGCATCGGATCTCCAAGCCGACTCTTGCGATGCTCTTCGTTCATCGCCTGGATCAAATCGAGCTGGTTCCGTTGCTCTTCGCGCGACAGCTTGTAGTTCACCGCATACTCGATCAGCTTGTCGATTTCTTTGTGCTTGGTGTCGATGTAGGTTCCTTGGAAGATCCCCGGAAGGAACCCCGACTGCCAGTTTTGAGACTCTTGGATCGGGTACCCACCAGGACACATCGCGATGAAGGCGGGAAGGTTCTGATTCTCCGTTCCGAGCCCGTAGGTCAGCCAAGACCCTAAGCTTGGTCGGACCAACCTTGCCTCGCCGGTGTTCATCAAGAGAAGGGAGGGCTCGTGGTTGGGAACGTTGGCGTGCATCGAGCGGATGACGCATAGGTCGTCCGCATGTTGGGCCGTTTTCTCGAACAGCTCGCTCACCTCGAGCCCCGACTCGCCATATTTCGAGAATTTGAAGGGACTCCCGTACAGCACTCCTGTCGGTCGTTCGGTGCGAGGTGTGTCCCCCGGCATGGGTTTTCCAGCGTACTCCGTCAACGAGGTCTTCGGATCGAACGTATCGACGTGGGACGGTCCCCCGTTGGCGAAGATATGGATAACCCGCTTTGCCTTCGGGGCAAAATGGGGGGCCCGGGAAGCGAGTGGATTGATTTGGTCGATTTCAGATCCGAAGAGAGAGTCGGAACCCAGGAGGGACTGAGCTGCGAGCGCTCCCATCCCGATGCCAAAACTATGCAGCAACCCGCGGCGCGAAAGGGAGCATCCATTGCCGTTGTAGTCCATTTGCTCAGGTCCAATTTTGCGAAGGTGGGGAAACCAGGTGGGAGAGGCCGCCTGCGGCAGCCTCGCGTTTCAAACTAATTTTACCATAGAGCCCTCAAACTTCACCCTTCGAACTTCGAACTTCTTTTTTCCGTGTGTTCCGTGGTTCATTCCCTGTGCCCCGTATTTACGCACCTTCCCTCGAAACCAACTTACGAAAAAATCGATTCAATTCGGCGAACCGGTCCAACCGATACTTAGTAGCGTGGTCCTGATCGGGACTCACGCTGCCACGATTGGCCTCGCGTCAACCAGCATGGATGCTTGGTCCCGCGACCAGCCGAAAGGGCAGAAGTAGCCGCGAGGGTGTTGAGGAGTTGCAAGGAAGCGTCTCCCTACGCCAAGCGGCTTCTCTCTTTTTCACCGTTTCGAACCAGAGGAAATCATGGCTCGGCTCAGTTGGCTTCAACGTCTCTATTGGCGCCATCTCTCTAAGCCAGCGAACGAGAGAGACCTCTTTATCCATGTCTTGGAGAATCCGGTCGGCTCCATCCTGGAGATCGGTATCGGTTCCGGTGAGCGAGCCAAACGGCTCCTCCCCCTTTGCACCAAGCCGGAGGGGATCGCGCAAATTCGTTACGCTGGAGTAGACCCATTTGAGTCTGCACCCGCCGGACAACCACATTTGAATCTCAAGCAAGCGCACCGAATGCTGGCGGAGCTAGGTGTCAAAGCTCATTTGATTCCAGGAGATCCTCAGTTCGCGATCTCGCGCGTTGCCAATCTCGTTCAACCGAGCGATTTGATTATCATCGACGGAGAATGGGAATCGGATACCGAAACAGGACGAACCATCGCGACTTGGCTCCCCAGACTCTGCCATTCGAAATCGACCCTCTTCACCTCTTCGGTGCAAGGTGGTGTTATGGCGCGTCGCGCTACACCGGAGACCGCGATTCCGCTAGAATCGCTACGCCGCGCGGCGTAAGGGAAGGTACGTATAAGCGCCCCTCCCCAATCACAACCCGTGGCGTAAGCGAGGGACAGCGCTGGCAACCACGCATCCATCCAAGGTTTCACAGCACGCCCTTCGTGCCTCAGGGA
>CAYMXM010000161.1:0-9549 GCA_964394065.1 uncultured Pirellula sp.
TACGCGTCGGCCAAACTACCCAAATACTTTATATTCGCGCCGATGCGTCAGGCCACCCCCGGCCCCTCCCTCGCTAGCGCGTCGGGTTTCTGATTTAGGTTGCCGATTGGAAGTGGCCGGCGATGAAGGCTTTGGCCATTGCTTTGGGGACTTCGGATTCCGCAAGGACTAGGTTCGAGCGGTTCTCGGCGACTTTGGCCTTCATGACCTGCTCTTGTGCAATCGCTTCGGCTCGGCGTTGTTCGGCTTGAGCGCGTGCCATCCGAACGTCGGCGTCCGCTTGGTCAGATCGTAAACGTGCACCGATGTTCTGGCCGACTTCGATGTGTGCGATGTCGATCGAGACGATGGTAAAGGCGGTTTGGTTGTCGAGCCCCCGCTTCAACACGGTTCGGGTGATCAAGTCTGGGTTTTCGAGAACGATCAAATGGGTTTCCGCCGATCCGATCGAACTGATGATGCTTTCTCCCACCCGCGCGATCACCGTCTCTTCGGTCGCCCCTCCGATGAGCTGCGCCAGGTTGGTTCGGACCGTAACCCGAGCCTTCACTTTGAGCTCGATACCATTCTTGGCGATTGCGGACAAGAACCCGTTGCTGCTGTGACGAGGGTCCGGGCAGTCGATAACACGTGGGTGCACGGAAGTCTTCACCGCGTCCAAAACGTCGCGACCTGCGAGGTCGATCGCAGCGGCTCGGTCGAAATCGAGGTCGATCCCAGCCCGTTGGGCTGCGATGATCGCATTGATGACGTTCATCACGTTCCCTTCGGCCAAGTAGTGCGCTTCGAGCCGTTGCGTGCTTACACCTGTTCGTCGGCTCGTGTCGAGCCCTGCTTGAGAAGCCATGACCATCGCGTTCACGATGACGTGTGGGCGAACTTGTCGCAAGTACATACCGACGAGGCTCGCCATGGAGACGTCAGCGCCGCTCGTTTTGGCTTGCAGCCAGAGGCTTCCGAAGTTCCAGAAGATAACGAGCACGATCAGGCCAACGACCGCCGCACCTAAGATCAATCCACCGATGATGAGGGATTGGATGTTGATTTGTGGGTCTTGAGCGAGGATGAACCAGTCCATAGAAATTGCAATTGGCTGTAGGGTTATCGTTATGACCTGCAAATTTGGCAAATCGTTTACAACAGGGACAGTCACAGTATAGCACGGAAAAAGGGACAAACCACGAATCTTACAGTCAGGCTTGAGGGGTGAGGCTTAAAAATCACACCCCGAAGCGTTAGCGAGGGACAGCGCTGGCAACCACACGTCCAATGCAAGATTTCACATCACGCCCTTCGAGCCTCAGGGACACGCCACCCGGTGCCCAAGATGTTCCCGGCAAGGGCGACGTTCACTCGCGACGCAGTCCCTCGCTGACGCGTCGGGTTGTGATGGGGGACGCTTCGCGTCCGCTCCCCTAACACCGATGCATCAGGCCAGGCCAGCGGAAGCTACTATTGATTTTTCCCGCAGAAAAATGCTTCACAACCCGCTCAATCATTACAATAGGTCTAACTTACCACCCTTTTTCTATAGAGGAACATGATGAATCGTTCGATCAATCGACGCTCCGTACTTCGCGGAGCCGCTGCAACAAGTGCTCTGATCGGCCTGTCGGCCTCCCAATACAACCGAGTCCTAGGTGCCAACGGACGCCTTCGAATCGCGTCGGTAGGAACCGGCGGAAAAGGCTGGGGGGATCTCCAAAGTGTCGCGGCTAGCCCGTCGGTCGACGTTGCTGCTCTTTGCGATATCGACGAATCGAAGAATCATTTGGGACGAGCCGCCGAGAAATACCCCCAAGCTAAGAAATACGCCGACTGGCGCGTTTTGCTTGAAACTCCCAATGCCATCGATGCGGTTATCGTCTCAACTCCCGACTTTATGCACGCCCCGATTGCGCTAGCGGCAATGCAACTTGGGAAGCATGTCTACTGCCAAAAGCCCCTTTCCCACACCGTCTTCGAAGCGCGCCAAATGCAGCTTGCAGCGCACAAGCACAAATTGGTTACTCAGATGGGGAATCAGATCCAGTCCCACACCGCGTATCGAACGGCGGTCCATTGGGTCCATTCGGGAGTCATCGGTAAAGTCAAAGAGGTCCATTCCTGGCAAGGTGGATCCCCCGTTTGGCGAGCCGTTGCAAAACCAGCCTCAGGGACCGATCCGGTTCCCTCGACCATCCGTTGGGATCTATGGCAAGGAGTTGCACCGGAGACTGCTTACAAGGTAGATCTCTATCACCCGTTTAACTGGCGTGGATGGCAACATTTCGGAACGGGGCAACTCGGCGATTTTGCTTGCCATATCCTCGACCCGGTCTTCAACTCCCTCAAGCTAACCTCGCCGACTTCGTTGAAGGTTTCCGGTCCCGCATTGCCGAACGAGATTTGGACCGATCGCTGCACGGTTCAATATCAATTCCCTGGCACGGAGTACACCGCGGGGGATTCGATCCCGGTTACTTGGTACGATGCAGTAGGTGTCCGTCCCCCTCGAGAAAGACTTACTCATATCCCAACCGATGTGGAGCTTCCCGGGGCCGGTTCGGTCCTCGTAGGGGAGAAGGGCTCGCTGATTATTCCGCACGTCGCGGAGCCGAAAGTCTTTCTAGCCAGTGGAGGAAGAGGAGAATCCCTCGAAACGATTCCAGGGGTAGACCACTATACGCAGTGGGCGGATGCTTGCTTGGGCAACGGAAAAGCAACATCCAACTTTGATTACTCCTGCCCACTGACCGAAGCGGTTCTTCTAGGAACGGTTGGTATCCGATTCCCGGAACAAGAACTGAAGTGGGATGCAGCCGGTTTGAAGATCACGAACCTTGATGCTGCGAATGGTTATCTCACCAAGGAATATCGCAAAGGCTGGGAACCAACTTGGGGGTAGGCGCAAGGGTGGCACGCCCAGAGCGAAGCGTCCCCTCCATCACAACCCGTGGCGTTAGCGAGGGATAGCGTCTCGAGTGAACGTAGCCCTTGTCGGGAAATCTCAAGGCGCCGGGTGGCACGCACCTGAGGCACGAAGGGCGTGCTGCGAGACCTAGGATGGATGCTTGGTTGCCAGCGCTGTCCCTCGCTTACGCCACGGGTTGTGATTTTTCCAAGCCAAGGCCCTGAGCTGGAAACAGCCAGAGCCTTTTTGGGGGGCTTGGGATGGAAGCGTGGATTAACGGAATGAATTCCGTTCTACCTACTACAACCTAGTTCTTCACTTCGAACTCGGCGTCGATGGCGTCGTCGTCGGAGCCTTTGCTGGCACCTTCACCGGTGGGTGGGGTGGTGCTGGAGGCTTGGGCGCCGAGGGCGGAGCGGAAGGCTTGGGCCGACTGTTCCAGTTCCGTCGTCGCCGACTTGATCGCTGCGGTCTCGTTGGTGGCGATCGCATCGCGCACCTTCTTGATAGCAGCTTCCAACGGCTCGCGGTCGCTTGCCGATAGCTTCTCCCCTTGCTCGGAGATCATCTTTTCCAACGTGTGGATCATGTTCTCTGCAAGGTTCTTCGCTTCCGCCAACTCGACGAACTTCTTGTCTTCGTCCGCATGCAATTCTGCTTCACGACGCATTCGCTCGATCTCGTCTTTGCTCAGCCCGCTCGACTGCTCGATCTTCACACTCGCCTGCTTCCCGGACTTGAGATCCTTCGCAGAGACGTTGAGAATACCGTTTTGGTCGATGTCGAATTTCACTTCGATCTGAGGCATCCCTCGAGGTTGCGGGTCGATCCCTTCGAGATTGAACTGGCCGAGCAATCGGTTTTGCTGAGCCATCTTTCGCTCTCCTTGGAACACGCTGACCGTAACCGCGGTTTGACCGTCGGCAGCCGTCGAAAAGGTTTGCTTCTTCTCGACAGGAACCGTGGTGTTTCGCTCGATGAGCGCGGTAAGAACTCCACCTTCGGTTTCAATCCCGAGGGTCAGCGGCGTGACGTCTAGCAACAGAACGTCCCGTCGATCTCCCGAGAGAACGCTACCTTGGATCGCTGCTCCCACCGCGACGACTTCGTCCGGGTTGACCCCTTGGTGAGGTTCCTTGCCGAAGATATCCTTCACGAGCTGACGCACCTTGGGAACGCGGGTCGATCCCCCGACCAAGACGACTTCATCGATATCCGATGGTTTCATCTTCGCGTCGTTCAAGGCTTGCAGCACCGGTTGACGGCATCGCTCTACGAGTGGATCGATCAACGATTCGAACGTGCTTCGAGTGATCGTCATCTGCAAGTGCTTTGGACCGGTTGCATCAGCGGTGATGAACGGGAGGTTGACGTCGGTTTGCGGCAACGAGCTGAGCTCCTTCTTCGCCTTCTCGCATGCCTCTTGCAATCGCTGCAGGGACATGGGGTCGTTGCGAAGATCGATGCCGTTGTCCTTCTGGAATTGACCGGCAACGTAGTTTACGAGAGCTTGGTCGAAGTCGTCACCACCGAGGTGGGTGTCCCCGCTGGTGCTGATCACTTCGAAGACTTTGCTTTCGCTGTCATCTCCACTCATCGCGACTTCGAGAACCGATACGTCGAACGTACCTCCTCCCAGGTCGAAGACGATGATCTTTTGGTCCTTGCTCTTATCCAGGCCGTATGCGAGTGCTGCAGCGGTCGGTTCGTTGATGATCCGAGCGACTTCGAGACCTGCGATCTGCCCCGCGTCCTTCGTCGCTTGGCGTTGTGCGTCGTTGAAGTATGCAGGGACGGTGATCACCGCTTTGGAAACGCGGTGTCCCAGGTAGGATTCAGCAGCTTCCTTCAGCTTGCGAAGAACCTTGGCCGAGATTTCTTGAGGAGTGAACTGTTGATCGCCGATTTGGATCTTCACATATTCGTTGGGACCGCCGACGACTTGGTAGGGAACAATCTTCTCTTCGGATTCGACTTCCGAGTGGCGACGTCCCATGAACCGCTTGGCCGAGTAAACGGTGCGGCGAGGGTTGGTGACGGCTTGACGACGTGCAGGTTCTCCAACGATCGTTTCGCTTTTATCGGTAAAGGCGACCACGCTCGGAGTGAGGCGGTTACCTTCCGCGTTGGGAATCACCTTGACTTCGCTTCCTTCCATCACAGAAACAACCGAGTTGGTAGTTCCCAGGTCGATTCCAATTATCTTTTCACCGGATGACATAAGTGATTCCTTCTAAGTTACGATAGTGAGCGGGATAGACCGAGTTGCCTCGGTCACGTTTGCGCCGGGTTTGGTTATGGCCACTCTTCAAAGCAACCTACGTGCCAAAAGTGTCCAATCAACGGCAAAAATGTCGCAACCTTAGTCTGCGCAATGATTTACATCCCGAAAAACGACGTGCGGTAACCGGTTTTCCATCGCCGGGCGTTCTTTGCCCCGAAATGGAAACGCCAATTTGACAGAAAAAACTACAAATGGATCTGGACGAACGACTTATCGAGATCGATCGAAGCATTTTGGATCTCGTGATGAAAAGAATCGAACTCCTTCGTCAGGACGAGGTGGCTCGTCAGGACGAGGCGGCAAAGGGCAAGGGGACAAAAAACGAGCGATGTTTGGCGGAACACTGCCGAACTAGTCTCCATGCGCAAGGAGGAAATAGTGGACAAGAGAAAGAAATGATCGCCGAACGGATCGTTCCGTACATCGCGGGAGTCGCCTATCAAGCCGCGATTCGCGAAGTGCGGATCGCCTACCTGGGGCCGGAGTACTCCTATTCTTACTCCGCAGCTCGGAAGTTCTTCGGTGGGGCCGATGGCTTTCAAGCGGTCCAAACGATCGCTGCGGTCTTTGAGGAGATTGCTCACAAGCACTCGACCTACGGGGTCGTGCCGATCGAGAACTCCACCGACGGGCGAATCGTCGACACCCTCACGATGTTCGTCAAGAATCCGGTCCGGATCTGCGGTGAAGTCCTTCTTCCGATCCATCACAACCTTTTGGCACGATGTCCTCGTGGCGAGATCCAAGAGGTCTACAGCAAACCGCAAGCCCTTTCCCAATGCCGCGCATGGCTTGCCGAGCATTTGCCCAACGCAAGGTGGATGGAGGTTGCAAGCACAGCAGTCGCGGCCCAGATCGCTTCGCAAACCCCCAGCGCAGCGGCCGTTGCTTCCAAGGATGCGGGAATCGCTCTCGGGCTGGATATCGTGGCGGAGTCGATCGAAGACAATAAGAACAACGTAACGCGATTCGCGATTCTCGGCGAGGAAGAACCTGCTCCGACGGGGAATGACAAGACATCGATCATGTTCCAAGTCCCTCATAAACCTGGTGCCTTGGCCGACGTTATGTTGATGTTCCGCGACAACGGTCTCAACATGACATGGATCGAATCGTTTCCCGTTCCTGGGACGATCAACGAGTATTTCTTTTTCGTAGAGGTCGACGGTCACCGGTCCCAGTCGCACGTGGATAGAGCGATCACGACGCTACAGAGGACAGCGTTGCGTCTTAACTTCCTCGGCTCCTATCCGAAGGGAAAGACCCCGGCATAAAAGCGGTCGCGATTCCATGAAGTCAAGGGTGGCACGCCCAGGAGTCAAGGGTGGCACGCTCAGAGCGCAGCGATGGGCGTGGAGGACTTCTCGGAATATTGGGAATAAGCCTAGGTGTCAAAAGTTGGTGTTATGGGGGATTGCCTTTGCGCAAGTTTTGTTCTCTGATTCGCTTCTTGTCCGACCGAGGCTCGTTCCCGTCGGACACCGCTTTGGTGCCCTAGCACGCAGCGCGATCTAGGGCGTCCAAGCGACATCCTCTCTTCTCCGCGCCTCTGCGCCACCGCGCCTCTGCGCCACCGCGTCTCTGCGTTGCCTTTATTCAGCGCTTGGCACTGGCTGGTCCCTTTACCACCGATGCGTCAGACCACCCTACGACAACGTCCTCGCTCAAAATGGGGGAAGTTATTTCGGTCTCCCTCCCGAAATGCTCTAGCTTGCCACATGCAATTCATGCTATTTCTTTACTTTGAGTCATGACAGGCGATTGCACGGAATATCGCGGACTGGGAATTTGATTCAACAAGGATGGGAACACATGCGACTACCAACGGATTCAACTTCGCATTTAAAAAACGGCTATCGACCAATAACCATTGCACTTTTGCTCCTCCTCTTAGTTGGAGGCAATCTAATGGCTCCCAAGGTGGCGATGGCGCAAGGTCAGAAGCAGTTTTCTTCAGCTGACTTGCTGTTGAAGGATGTTCACGGCCCTTGGCTGATTCTCGCCGCATCCTTCGAAGGAGACGACGCGAAGCAGAAGGCAGTTCAACTGGCCGCCGAGTTGAGAAAAGACTTCAAACTCATGGCCTATTGCTCCCCAAAACAGTTTGACTATTCCAGGACCGTCTCGGGGGCAGGTTTCGATTCCACAGGAGCGGAACGAAAGATGCGTCACCAGAATGACACGGTTGTCGAAACCTGTGCTGTTTTGATCGGAGATTTCGATGCCATGGATGGTGCCGATATCGATGACACTCTCAAGCGAGTGAAACAGATCAATCCCAAGTGTTTTGGAACATCTCAAGGTTCAGGCTCCAATTCCGCGGCTCACGCCGTCTCTGCGCTCGACTATCGAGAGTACCTCCGGAAACTCTCGCCGAAAAAAGAACAGAAACCAGATTTCACGCCTGGGCCTATGAAGTATGCGTTCAAGACTCGCAACCCATTGCTTCCTGCTGACTACTACAAATCTCCCCAGGTCGATCAGTTTGTTCGAAAGATGAATCAGGAATCCCCTTTCAACGAACACAACTTGCTCAATTCCACGAAGAAGTTCTCGGTTCGCGTTCTCACGTTGCGAGGCACCGATAGCTTCGTCTCGTGGGGGCGAGGAAGCGATGCTGCGAATACGACCGTTTCCGATCAGTTGGCGAAAGCGGCTGAAAGAGCGCATTTGGTAACCAAGACTCTTCGCCTAGCAGGCTATGAAGCCTACCAGTTCCACGACCGCTATCAAAGCATCGTCTGCGTCGGCGGGTTCGACTCGTTGGGTAAGCCTCTCGATGACGAAAGCTTTCAGTACGATCCTGGTATCCTGGAAGTCATCAAGCGATTTGGAAGCACCGGCACGGTCCACCAGTCCAAGTATGGCGCTTCGGAAAAACCCCGCATGTTGCTAGACGAACTTGTCGACTCGAAGATCGTTCCCGAGCTTCAAGTCTCGGATCGAAAGGTGTTGCTAGAGAACTTTTCAAAGCTAACCGTTCCCTTTGACCTCATCCCTACCCCGATGATGGTCCCCAAGCTCGAAGCTTCTTCGATCTACAGCAACTTTACCCTCGGGAAGTAAACCGTTCAGACGTTATGACGCAGATTGATCGCTACGTCCTGTTTCTTTACGGTCGAGTTTTCATCGTCTGCTTTTTGACGCTTAGCGGGCTCCTCGTTGTCGTACAACTTTTTACCAACGTCGACGAGTTTATTCTGTTCGGAAAAGCGAGCAACGGATTTGTTCGAGGCCTTGCGATCTACTTCGGCCCTCAGATGCTCAGCCTCTACGATCGGATGTGCGGGTTGCTGGCCCTTCTCGCTACGATGTTTGTGATCGCTTGGTTGGGACGAACGAATGAACTCACGGCGATCCTAGCGGCTGGGATCAGCAAAGGACGCATCATGCGTCCCCTTCTCATCGCGTCGATCGTGATGATCGGTGGGGCGGCTGTACTTCGAGAGACGGCGATACCTTACTTTGCTCAGATCCTGAGCAAAACACCCCAATCCCTCACCTCGGAGACGAGAGAGCCGCTGAAGCCTGCTGAGGACTTCGAATACGGAGTCAAGATCGTCGGACGCTATGTCATTCCCTCCAAGCGAGAGATCGTCAATCCTGCGTTTAAGTTTTTGGGGCCTGCCTCTCATTTAACAAGACAGATCACCGGAGAAACAGCAGTATACGTTGATGCGGATGAGAATCATCCTGCAGGTTATCTGGTTACCAATTTCCGAGCCTCCGAGGACATTCAGACCGCTCCATCGGTCAAAACGGAAGAGGGTGATTTCCTGTTTTTACCATCGGACACACCTTGGCTAGCTCCCAATCAATGCTTCGTCGTGAGCGAGTTGGAGCTTTCTACGCTTTCGGGAGGAGGCCCTCAGCAGTTCGCATCTACCTCTCAATTGATGTGGAAAGTGAAGCATCAAACTCACTTTCGAGGAGCGGACAAACAAGTGATTCTTCACTCTAGGATCGTGCAACCTTTCCTCGACTTTACGCAACTATTGATAGGGCTCCCACTCGTCCTTTCCAATCGGAATCGGAACCTTGTCCATATGATCATCTCCTGCGTGCTGGCCTATGGGCTTTTCTTTGGATTGAGCATAGGAATCCGGACCCTGGGAGCGAGCGGAACGTTCTTAACTCCTGCTGCAGCCGCTTGGTGCCCCCTCTTGATCTTCGCTCCAATCGCTTGGTCACGCTCCGTACGAGCAATGGAAAGCTGATGGTTAGGCTTGAGGGGTGAGGCTTGAGACTTGAGGAAGACGCGTAAGCGAAGCCCGAAAATCACAACCCGTGGCGTAAGCGAGGGATAGCGCTGGCAACCAGACATCCATCCCAGGTCTCACAACACGCCCTTCGTGCCTCAGGGACGTGTCAC
>CAYMXM010000162.1:0-9476 GCA_964394065.1 uncultured Pirellula sp.
GACGGAGAGATGGACGGAGAGATGGACGGAGAGATGGACGGAGAGATGGACGGAGGGAAGGACGGAGGGAAGGAAGGGAAGGTGCAGGAATGGGAAAAGCCCCTTCCCGAATCGACCGACGAACTCTCCCCCGCGTTGCTCGCAGAACTTCCTCCTCTTCCTGATTTCGAACCAATCGCTGCACCGGAGCTTAAGAAGGTTCTAGACTTCACTCCCCCTCCACTCGATTGGAAACCGGATCTGTCGATGCTGAAGAGCTCTTTAGCCTCCATCGATTTGGGAGCGACGTTACCGCCAGGATCGGAGGATCCTTCGCCGATTCTTCCTCCTACAATCGCTATGCCCACTCCCATGGAGCGTGCGAGCGATGGGTTTACAAGCCATATTTTGCCCCCCGAAAGAATCGCGGTACCTGCGGAGGGAATACGGGTACCTGCAGCCCATTCGTTCCCCGCAACAACCGCTTCCGTACCGGGACGAGCGCACCAGAATCCAAACGCCTCGGCTTATCAAAATCGGTTTGCGCACAACAGGATGGAGATCGTTCGAGCCGGGGGGGGGGATGAAAACACGGAGGCAGCGGTTGAGCTTGCCTTGGAGTGGCTAGCACGCGCGCAAGGTTCCGACGGGGGCTGGAATGCGGCATCCTATGGAGGAGGGAATCCAGCGATGCTCAACCGCCCGGGACCCGATGGAGAACTGCGTGGGAATGCTGGTGTGCAAGCGAACACGGCGATGACGGGTTTAGCTCTCCTGGCCTTTCTCGGCGCAGGACATCACCACCTGGACGGGCGTTACGCGACGACGGTCCGCTCCGGTTTGAGCTATCTCCTGACGCAACAACATCCTTCTGGGGATCTTTCGGGGCGCGATCAAATAGGGCAGGAGCCTGCGATTCGCTTCGCGCGCATGTACAGCCATGGGATGGCTGCGTTGGCGGTCGCGGAAGCTTACGCGATCACTGGAGATGCCCAATTGTTACCGACGGTTCAAGCGGCTTGTCAGTACTCCCTTCGAGCGATGAACCCCCGAACGGGTGGTTGGCGCTACGAATACTCGACCGATGACCCTGGGGATACGAGCCAGTTTGGCTGGCAAGCGATGTTGCTCCACAGCGCTTCGAATGCGCGGGCGGCTCCGTTGGAGATGGGAGAGCGCAGCAAGATGGAGCGGTTTTTGAACTCGGTTGCCGCTGGGCAGCATGGAGGGTTGGCAACCTATCGACCTGGGCGAGGAAACTACACCTCCCCTGAGGCTCCAACTCCATCGATGACCGCCGAAGCGATGGCATCTCGCATGCTGTTGGGATTCCCGGTCTCCCCCGCGATGGCCCTCGAGGCGCAGCAATCGTTGCTCAATCAAGTCCCAGGTAGGGGACAAGACAATTTCTACTATTGGTATTACGCCACGATAGCGATGTATCAGTTCCGTAGCTTGGCAGAAGGAACCGCGCACGGGGCGGCGCATGAAGCAGGTTGGAAGACCTGGAACGATTCGCTGAAGTATCGACTCTGCGCTTCCCAAGTCGCCGACGGGCCCCATCGCGGATCCTGGAGCCCAAGCTGTGTCTGGGGACAATACGGAGGTCGGGTCTATACAACCGCGTTAGGATGCCTATCGCTCGAGGTCTACTACCGCTACCTCCCGCTGTATCGAACCCAAATGGCAGCCTCCGATTCTTCAAGAGGAACGCGATAGCAGGCGAGGCTAGGTGCTCAATCGGATTCGGCGGCCGGTTTGGGCTGATTTGTAGATGGCGGTGATGAGTTCGACACTCTTGCGCCCTTCGTTCCCGTCGATGAGATTCGGAGTCCCATTTTTAAGGGACTTCACGAAGTCTTCAAACAACGCTCGGTGCGCTTTATGCCCGATAGCGGATGGGTCAGCCGCTCCCCCGCCGGTAGTATTCAACTTCATCTCTTTCTGAATCTTTGCGTCCCCCTTGAACGACTTCAGGAAATCCCACTTCACGAGGGCTTCTTCCTCCAAGGTCGCGTACCCGGTAGAGCCTGAGATCTCGACTCGTTTGAGGGATCCTGGATAAGCGGCCGTTGTCGCTTCGATCGCCCCCAACGCTCCGGAGGCGAATTCGAGAGAGGCGACTGCCGCATCTTCGACCTCGATCCGTTCGTGGGCTCGGAGGGCTGTCATCGCAGCAAGCGAGGTGACAGGTCCCATCAACCAAAGAAGGAGATCGACGCTGTGAATGGCTTGGTTCATTAACGCTCCACCCCCATCCAATTTCCACGTTCCTCGCCATTGACCACTATCGTAGTACTGCTGCGTTCGGAACCACTTCACGTAGGCTGCCGCGAGGGCGATGGAACCGAATCGACCGCTGTCGACGGCCCCTTTGAGGAGTTGGGAAGAACGATGAAATCGCGAGGGGAAAATCGTCCCGAGTCGAACCCCTGCTTTGTCGCATTCCGCAATCAGCTTGTCGCACCGAGCCGTGGTCACCTCAAGTGGCTTTTCCACCAAGACATGTTTGCCCGCCCGAGCCGCCATCACTCCCGGTTCCAAGTGAGCACCGCTCGGTGTGCAGATCGTCACGATGTCGACCGCTGGATCGGCAAGCATCGATTGGAGATCGGAGTACGGAGTCCCACCAAACTCGTTGACGAACTCGGCTCCCTTCTCGGGAGAACGACTATAGCACGCGACCAAGCGAGAACCTCTCATGTCGGCGATCGCTCTTGCGTGAAACTTCGCGATCATCCCACAACCGATAATGCCCCAACCCGTCATGCTATTCTTCTCCGGTGTAACTGGATTAAATTCTGGAATTCAGCCTCCCCTCTGGGGAGTTTGGCCGATGCGTAAGCGAGGTCCGAAAATCACAACCCGTGGCGTAAGCGAGGGACAGCGCTGCCAATCAGCCATCCATCCAAGGTCTCACAGCACGCCCTTCGTGCCTCAGGGACGTTCCACCCGACACCTGAGATATTCTCGGTAAAGGCTACGTGCACTCGCGACACTGTCCCTCGCTTACGCCACGGGTTGTGATGGGGGGACGCTTCGCCTCCCCCTTTACCACCGATTCGTCAGGCCACCCCCAGCCCCCTCTCCCCTAAAAGGGGCGAGGGGAGCGGATAGAGCAACTTCAAAACTGGCACCTGGGGCTTGTATTGTTACTCCGAGCCGTTTTTCTCTTCGGTAACCTCTGGCGTTTCTGCCTTGGGAACCTCTTCGCTGGGAGCCTCTTCCTTGGGAGCCTCTTCTGTAGCTGGGGCGGGTTCCGAAAATTCAATCGTCGGTGCATCGGGCAAAGGGGGGCGGTCCCCCATAGGGGGAACGATCGCTGGCGCGGCTTGGCGATTCGCCGTAAACCAAGCAACGAATTCTTCTCCCTCCTTGGACTCAAGCCAATCGGCACGGTTCGAAGCGATGTTCACGAATCCTGGGTCAATCAAGCGTAGCCCGGCAATCTTCCGATAGCTCTCGATCGCTTCCTCTCGTTTTCCTAGCCCTTCGTACGCTTGCGCGAGCCCAAAGTAGGCGCGGGAAAGGAGGAAGTCCTCTCGTGCCTTCGTAGTGATCTTTTCGTATTCCGCGATCGCGTTCTGGTAGTGTTGGTCGGCGATGTCTCGGTTGACGAAGACATTTTCAATCCCTTTGGCCAAGTGGGCATCTCCAGCAGCTTGTCGAGCCCAATGGCCAGCGGGGGAGTTGGCAAAGTCATTCGCAACGCTCTCCAAATCGGCGGTATCGGTGTCGCTGAAGTAGAGGGCTGCCCAACCTCGAGAGGTTTGGGCATGGCTTACGTTCTGATAGATTCCGTAGCCGATCAAGGCTACTACCCCCAAAACGAGCCCGGCGATGATGAGAGACATTCGCTCCCGAATCTTGACAACAAAACCTTCG
The DNA here is from genome assembly GCA_964394065.1 of uncultured Pirellula sp. Lineage (GTDB taxonomy): Bacteria > Planctomycetota > Planctomycetia > Pirellulales > Pirellulaceae > JBKCUI01. The sequence goes on from CAYMXM010000162.1 coordinate 3,865, forward strand.
ATCTTGTCCGCGAGTAGGTTCGATTCTTGAATGTGAGGTCGTTCGCTCTTCATGGCTACTCTGTCGGACGTTGTCGGTGGAGGATGACGTAAGGGGCTTTGGGCAAAGGTGGATAGGGACGAGAGTATAAAGTTCCCACTTCTTTTCCTCAAGGTGGAACGGGTTCATTCCGTCTTGACCCTAGGAAGAAGATGGGGAATGAACCACGAATCTTACGAATCAGGTGGGAGGCTTGAGACTTGAGGAAGAGGGGCTGGGGCGGCCTGACGCATCGGTGTTCATGAGGTGGACGCGAAGCGTCCGCCCATCACAACCCGACGCGTTAGCGAGGGATAGCGTCGCGAGTGCACGTAGCCCTTGTTGGGAATGTCTCAGGCGCCAGGTGGCACGTCCCTGAGGCGCGAAGGGCGTGCTGTGAGACCTCGAGTGGAATGCCTGGTTGCCAGCGCTGTCCCTCGCTTACGCCACGGGTTGTGATAGGGGGACGCTTCGCGTCCGCCTCCTTGCCAGGCCATGTCAGGAAAGGGGTGATCCTCCCCTCTGCGTATAGATATTAGTAAACTAGCTGGCTGGGGAAAGGGAACTGCGACCTACGGAAAAATTGGGGGAGTGACAAAGCATGGGGGAGATTCAAGGGGGATGGCAATGGTTCGCTTTCGGATCTGCCCTATTTGCGGCACTGACCGCGATTCTGGGGAAGCTCGGGGTGGCGGAAGTGAATTCAAACCTTGCGACTTTGATTCGGACTGTCATCATTCTCCTCCTTACGATCGGGATCGTTGCCGCTCGCAACGAGTGGGAGCCTCTTTCGAAACTATCTCGATTCGGGACTTGGATGCTCGTTCTCTCAGGAATCGCAACCGGACTTTCCTGGCTCTGCTATTACCGCGCGCTCCAAATGGCTCCCGCTTCCCTCGTTGCCCCTGTCGACAAACTAAGCGTAGCCCTCGTGATACTCATCGCGGTCCTCTTCCTCGGTGAACCTTTCACCTGGAAAGTCGCGATCGGCGGACTCTGTATCCTCATCGGCGTCGTCGTCGTTGCTTCGTAGGCGAACCTCACCCCTCACCCCTGACTAGCATGAAACGATATTGGTGGATTTTCGCTCTTGTCGCGATATTGGGAATCATCCCTTCGGTCATTGGCCTGGTTCAATTGGTTACTATGTTCGTAGGGCATGAGATCCTCTACGGGGAGAATCGTCAGCCCTTTGTCGAAGAGCATCTTGATGAGCTTCGCCGCAATGGGTTACCTATCGACAACCCGACCTTAGAGGAGTGGTATTCGAAAGCGACCAGCGATCGAGACAAAGAGGCTTGGAAGACCGTTTTCTCCAGAATGGAATCGGAGAAGATCGTCCGTTGGTCAGAGGGGGCTCCACTGCTCAACGCGCAAGTCCCCGAGACGATCGTTTTTCAAACGGAGTCTTCCGAATCGTTAGCAGCGCAGCAATTGCTCGACCAATCCAAGGGACTTCGCGAAGAGATCCACCATCTCGCAGCTAGTCGGACTCCCGTTAGGTTTCCATTTCAATTCGAGGGGGTGGAAACGCTCTACGTCGAGCTCAGAATGATCGACCAAGTTTCCCAACTTCTCGCTCTTGAGCATGCATGCGCCCATCTCTCGAAGGATTCCGCAACGATCCGTCGAAGCGTGCAAACGAGACTGAATCTGAAGAGGATCATCGATCATGTCCCGGGGCTGATAAGCTCCTTGCTTCGCACGCGATTCCACACGTCCGCCATGCAGGGACTCTCGCTCGCCTTGGTGGAGGATTCCCTTACCTCCGAAGATCTGGACCTGCTTGCTAAGAGTCTTCAAGCCGAGCCCCTGGAACTGGACGCCTTCCGTGAGAACATTCAATTGGAACGAGGGATATGCCTCCCTGTTTTCAGCGACCTGCATCGGTACGGTGCAAGCATCTTTCCAGAGGGGGAAATATTAAAACTACCTCGCAAAGCTTCCTACAACGATATGGCAAATTACTTGGAGATCATGCAGAGCCTGGAGGCGTGCGACCCCAACGACTATCGCGCGTTGTGCGAGCTCTGTGAGCAAATTGAAGGACGCCTCGCCGAGATCGCGAAGTTGAGAGATCTCGTGGGTATGTATCATCTGTACAAAGATTGGCGCATTACATCGTTGTTCTTGCCATCGATGAGATTCTATGCGACTCGGATCGGTGAAGAAAAGAATGCCCACGTTCGCACTTTATATGCCCTGCAGTTGCGCCGGTTTCAAAACGGGTACGGGCAGTTTCCAGATCAATTATCGGAGTTGAAGAAAATCGGCTTCTTGCCGGAGTCTCACACCGTCGTCGGAAATCAACCGATCGGGTATCAACGCCGAGGAGACGAGGCGATCCTTTGGACCGCCGATTTGCAGAAGGAGATCGATACTCCGCTCCATGCTCCGGCATTCGCCGGTAGTGGAGTGGAGAATAATGGCGAAGCGACGAACTGGATTAGGTTGAAATAGGAAAGAGCAAATAAGGGATATTTGAATCTCGTTTGACAAGATTTTCAGGATGCGCAGGATTCGAAACCGTGGGATTTTGCCAATCCTGCAACTCCTGTAAATCTTGTCAAAAACGGGATCGCGAAAAGGGGACCGCGCAACCCACCGCTCCTAACCCGGTCAAATAAAAAACAACACAGTGACGCAACGATTTTCTTCTCTGCGCCCCTGCACCTCCGCGACTCTGCGTTGCTCGATCCACCAGTCGCATATTGGCACAATTCGCACACTCGTTTGTGCCATAAGAGGCCCTCCCAGAAGCATAGTCAAAAAGGTTACAATCTCGGGCTCCTTCGACTCCCTTACCCACACCTACGAGCCTTTGCATGACGGAAGCGAACATGGCAACACGAGGAACTGTTCTCTCGGTTCGGAGCAGCGTGGTGGATGCTTACTTCCCAGATCGACTTCCCGACTTTTTTACGGAGCTTCGAACCGGGGAAGACGAAGGGATCATCATTGAGGTTGTCGCGCACCTTTCTCCCGATACGGTCCGAGGTGTTGCCCTGACATCGACTGCGGGATTGGCGCGCGGGGACTCGATTCTTTCCACCGGTCACCCATTGAAGGTTCCAGTGGGGCCCAAGACCTTGGGCCGAGCCTTGAACGTTTTCGGGGAAGTACTCGATGGAAAAGAACCCCTCACCAACGAAGAGTGGCGCCCTATTCATCGCCGATCAGCTCCCTGGAGCGAACAAGGAACCTCGACGGAGATCCTCCTCACAGGAATCAAAGCGATCGATCTCCTCGCTCCTCTGGAACGGGGGGGAAAGGCGGGGCTTTTCGGTGGAGCCGGCGTCGGCAAGACGGTCCTCATTACAGAGTTGATCAACAATGTCGTAGGGAAGCACCACGGAGTCACGGTCTTCTGCGGGATCGGCGAGCGATCGCGCGAAGCGGAAGAACTTTGCCGAGAAGTCGCCGACGCGGGGGTACTCGACAACAGCGTGTTGATGTTCGGGCAAATGAACGAACCTCCAGGGGCTCGGTTCCGGATCGGGCACGCGGCCCTTACCGTCGCGGAGTACTTTCGGGACGACATGAAGCAAGATGTTCTCCTGTTGATCGACAACATCTTTCGATTTATTCAAGCTGGCTCCGAAGTCTCTGGGCTCCTTGGCCAGCTCCCCTCCCGGATGGGATATCAACCGACACTCGGAACGGAACTCGCTGAACTCGAAGAGCGAATCTGTACCATCCGTGACGCAGCGATCACGTCGGTGCAAGCGGTCTACGTCCCTGCGGATGATTTCACCGACCCAGCCGTGACCCATACCTTCGGGCACCTTTCCGCCTTGATCGTCCTCTCGCGCGAACGGGCCAGCCAAGGATTCTACCCAGCGATCGATCCCCTCCGATCGGAGTCGAAAATGCTGACTCCACCCATCGTTGGAAAACGGCATTACGAAATTGCAAGGAAGGCAAGAGAGGTTCTCGCAAGCCACGAAGAGCTCAAAGATGTTATCGCGATGCTAGGGCTCGAAGAACTCTCGCGCGAAGACCAGCAGAAGGTCTATCGCGCAAGACGACTTGAACGGTTTCTCACGCAACCATTCTTTACCACCGAACAGTTCACCGGCATGCAAGGGCGCATGGTCGAGCTTGAATCGACGCTCGAAGGTTGCGAGCGGATTCTGAACGATGAGTTCTCAAGCTACCCTGAACGCTCCCTTTACATGATCGGTTCCGTCGACGAGGCGAAGAAACCATGACGCTCCACGTGAAGATCATGTTACCCGAGGGGATCCTCTTCCAAAGAGAATGCCTCAAAGTCGTGGGTGAAGCGGAGAACGGTTCCTTCAGCCTCCTTCCGAACCATATCGACTTCGTCACCTCCCTCCGACCAGGGATCCTATTGCTGCAAAGTGACGACGGAGAAGAAACCTACTTTGCTGTCGACCAAGGGATCCTGGTGAAAAAGGAGCGGTCGGTGATGATATCGACATTGCATGGGGTACGAGGTGCGCTCGGTGAACTGAGAGATGCAGTCCAGCGGCAGCAGGAAGCACGCGCTGCGCAAGAATTCGAATCGCGTTCCGCTCTCGATCGCTTAGAAGCTTCTCTTGTCCGTCAGATATTGCAATGGGAGGGAGGCGTCCATGCGTGAGCTAGGTTCGCGGGATGCCGATTCGCCGGCTGCAGAAGAGAAGAATCCGAACGGGGATGCAAAGAACTCTCTGGTCGATGAGATCAACGCAAAAGAGATTCGAAAGCTCCGAACCCAATCCCAACGAGACCGAACGGTTTGGACAGGGGTTAGCGCTTTTGGTGTAGTCGGGTGGTCGATTGCGGTTCCTACATTGATCGGTGTTTTTGTCGGAATGTGGCTCGATAAAAACTGGCCGAGCAAATTTTCCTGGACCTTGGCTCTTCTCATGGCAGGGCTTTCGATCGGTTGCATGATGGCTTGGAATTGGGTTCAAAAGGAGCGGAGTCACATCGATTCCGATTAGCGAGGAGACAATCACATTGGAAATGGCAATCGCACTAGGCGTATCGGCATTGATCGGTTACGCATTGGGAATCATGTACTTTGGAGGGCTATGGTGGACGGTGACCATCCTTCCGAAGGTACGGCATCCAGGGACGATCCTCATCGTTAGCTACGTTCTCCGCACCTCGGTTCTCCTGCTCGGTTTCTATCTTGTTTTGGGGGATCAATGGCAACGGTTGGTCGCTTGCCTGCTCGGGCTGTTGATCGCACGGTTCCAGATGCTATCTCGAATCCGAAAAGAAGCGGAAAAGGGGATCGCCAGATGAAAAGTGCCGTAACGTTATCAACCGCGTCCGTCGCGGAGCGGCGCATAGAAGCGAAAGGGCGCGAGCCTGGGGGGGCAAAAAGTTGCTGTTGTGGGGAATTGGGTTTGCGCAAGTTTCGTTCCCAAAGTTTACGGAGATTGCACTTCATCAGAATGCTCCCTTCTGAAGCCCGGAGGGCGATACATCTTTGCCGGTGGTGTAAACCACCGGTAGTTAGGCAACACCTCCTCTTCAGCCCGGAGGGCGACACATCTGGATCTCGGGCCTCCAGGAAATCCATATGTGTCGCCCTCCGGGCTTTCGGAGACATCGGTCTTCTATCCGGTGGTTTACAC
>CAYMXM010000163.1:0-9457 GCA_964394065.1 uncultured Pirellula sp.
AATCTGACTCTGAAGTGATTCAGATGATTCAACTCTGCATCGATAGCGAGATGGAGTGTCCGCAACTTCTTTTCGAAATCGACGAAGATGTTGAAATCTGTCGGAAGCTGTTTTCCTCCTCCTCTTCTCCTAGCGATACCGATCCGACCAACGATACCGATCCGGCCTCCCCTCCTCGTCCCCTTGAAAACGAGGCCTTCCTACCTAGTCGCAGCCCGAAAGACTCCGGTGAATTTTTCGAGTCGGAGACGCTTCCCAAATGGAAGGGGAGTCAGTTTGATCTGGTCCGATTGCTAGGGGCCGGAAGTTTTGGAATCGTCTTTGCCGTTCGCGAAAGTGCAACCGGTAGGTCCTATGCGATGAAACTTTTGAGGCCATCCCTCATCGCTTCAACAGGATTGCGCCGACGCTTTTTTCGCGAGACTCTCGCGGTACGAGAATTGAGTTGCGAAGGGATCGTGAAGCCGTATGGGGTTGGTTACGTCGAATCGATTCCCGCTATTCTGGAAGAACTGGTCGATGGGCCGAGCCTGCGAGGTTTCTTGGAAAACTCGGGGGGGTGCATCCCCGAAAAAGAAGCGATATCGATCGTCGCTCAGGTCGCAAACTACCTTCACTACATGCATGAACGAGGGATCCTTCACCGCGACTTGAAACCGGCCAACATTCTTTTGAAGCCTGTCGAACTCGAGAGTTCTTCTCCCTATCCTTATCGCCCGATGATCGCAGATTTTGGACTCGCACGACAAGTCGATGCCGAGACGTTTACCAACCTTACCGGTGCAACCGGAGAACTGATCATCGGCACCCTTCGCTATATGGCACCGGAGCAGGCGGAGGGGAATCGGGATGAGATCTCGACTCTTTCCGATCTCTACTCTCTCGCGGTCGTCCTCCATGAGTGTTTGGTCGGGAGCGGCCCCAATCATGGGACAACCTATATAGAGATTCTCAACTCGATGCGACGACCGATTCCGCGGTCGATTCGGAAATTTGATAAAAAACTCTCGGAGGACGTCGACCTCGTATTGCAACGGGCCCTAGCGCATCGTCCAAGGGATCGCTACGCCTCGGTTGCAGAGTTCGGTGCCGATTTGGAGAACATCCTCCGTGGAGAGCCAGTGAATGCGAGAAAAAGATCGACGCTGGCCATTTGGAGTTCCTGGGCTAAACACAACCCGGTCACCGCAGCCTTGTGGACGTCATTGCTGAGCGTTCTGCTGATATCAAGCTTTGGGTTGGGTGTCCTGTATTATCGAGAGAAGCTCGCCGTTGCCCGTTTCAAAGAACTGATGGAGACCACCCAAGAGTGTGTTCGAGTCCACGTCGATGTTGCGGAAGATATTCTTACCAATGTTCCCGCTTCGGCCGAGCACCGTTACCAACTCCACCGAAGCGCCCTCGCAGCTCTTGAATCGATCTCGGATGGCATAGAGGGGGATATCGATAACCTTCATCGCATAAGCGTTCAATATAGCTATCTCGCGTCAGCTGCCTCGCAATCGCTCCGTCATGGGGAAGGGATTCAGTTGCGGCGAGCTTGCTTGAGGATCATCGACAAGCTCTTGCAGAGAGACCCGAACAATCTCACGTATTTGTACGACCAGTTTTACAATCAGAAGAGTCTCTCTGACTCTCTGTGCGACCATGAAACTTCACTGGACAAATGCCTCGAGCTGCAGTCGAAGAATCTCCCGCTGATCCGGCATATCCGTTCCTTGGCCCCTGAGAACTCGGATTACCTAGACGCAGAAGCCGCAGTCCTACACGCCGTTGGCGAACTCCAATTGCGTGGAAGGATAGAGGGGGCTCGAGACAATCTCATTCAAGCAGTGGAGATCTCCAACTCGTTGATTCAGAAGAATCCAACGAAACTCTTGCATGCAAAGTACGCCGTCACTGGACGTGCTCTGCTCGGAGATCTCGCGAGATTAGAAGGGGATCTCGATCGAGCCTTGGATGTGTGCGAAGAAGGAATTCGTTTTGTCGAGACTTTGGAGCATCCTGGCAAAGGAGATTACTGGTTTCTGTACGTGATGCGAGAACTCCGACGATCCCATGCGGCAACCTTGATCGCTTCGCAACGATGGGAAGAGGCTATCCCCGCTTTGCAGAGTTGCATTGAGATCGAAGAGCTGATTGCCACATATGATCCGAAGAGAATGAACTACGTAGTTGTGAAAGCAGGGTATCTCGGGGAGCAAGTACGCGCTCTCCGAAAATTGGGGATCAGCCAGGAGGAAGTGTCGAGTAAAGTGGCGGAGATAGAGAAGCTGATCGAAATATGGAAATCGATGGAGTCGTCCCAATCCGACCTAGCCAGGATTCAGGTACTCTTGAGCAACCCCGACGCCCCACCTCTCGAACCCGGGCTTCGAGAGGACCATCCATTGAAGAATCATAGTGAAGGGGGGTAGTAAGGAACCGTCCCAAAATAATGTCCTTGTTTCGAATGGGTTCGTAGTCGTAGGGTGTGTTCCGTGGCCGCTGCTTCCAACTCAGATCAAGATGGCGAGTCAGTCCTCATTTCTATTGCAATTACGTTTCGCACCCAAAGCGGCCGCGGAACACACCGGAAGTGTAGTTGGCAGCTTAAACTCGACTATTGTTTCTAACCCTTCTACCCCTCACCCCCAGCCCCTCTCCCCGAAGCGGGGCGAGGGGAGCAGATTCCTAATGCGCAGCGCAGTCGGGTGGCACGCCCCTGAGGCACGAAGGGCGTGCTGTGATATCTTGCATTGCATGCGTGGTTGCCGGTGCTGTCCCTCGCTAACGCGTCGGGTTGTGATTCCGTTGCCCAGAGGGGAAAGTACTCTTTCATCTGCCGCTCACTTTAAAACTGACTGCTCTGGAAGCGTTTGCGAAGTTGTGCTCGAAGCCAGATCGCCGCGACATTCAAAAAGGTGACGATGCTCAGCAGCAGCAACGTCGCCGTAAAGACCATCGGCTTGGCCGCTTCACTGTTTTGACTTTGAAATCCGAGCGAAAAAATCTGAAACCCTAAGTGCATGAACGAACGAGATCCATGAAAAAACGGAAACTCACCGTCCAAAGGTAACTCCGTCGCTAAGGGGATCGCCCCCACCAACATCATCGGAGCCACCTCTCCAGCTCCTCGAGCCATCGACAAGATGAATCCCGTGATGATTCCCGGTCGCGCGTAGGGCAAAACGATCCGTTGCAATGTCTGCCATTTCCCTGCCCCGCATGCGTAGGAACCCTCTCGCAAGGAATTGGGAACCGCCGACAATGCTTCTTCCGTTGCGACGATCACCACCGGTAAAGTAAGCAACGCCAACGTAAAAGAGGCCCAAAGAAGACAGCCTTTGCCAAAGGTCGGGTTGGGTAAGCTCGCTTGATAAAATCCGTCAAAGAACGGAACCTTAATTAACAAAGCGATGAACCCGAGCAAGGAAAGAATCCAAAACACTCCTGCAAACGATGCGATTCGCTTTCGCAAGGGGGACATATGAGCGGGCGAACCAGACCCAAGAAATGCCAAGAAGAAGGCTCCTGTTCCCGCGAGAACTGTCAACGCACATGCTCCAAACCAGGTGACCGGTGGCCAAGGTTCAAATCCTGCTTTGCGAGGCCCACCGTCGATGTAACCTCCGACGGTGTAGCAGAAAAAGGCGAGGCCAAAGACTCCGTAGACGATGCTTGGCACTCCCGCGAGGTTGTTGATACTGATTCGAATCAAGCTCAGTATCCAACCACCTTTGGCATACTCTCGCATGTAAAGCGCCGCCATAACTCCAAACGGCATCACGGCGATCGACATCAACAGGGTCATGACGATCGTTCCCCAAATCGCAGGGAAGAAGCCACCCTCCACACCTGCTTCTCGCGGTTCTCCGAATAGAAACTCCACCCAACGACTACCGTAAACTTGGAGCTTTCCGAAAAGAGAAAGCCGATTCGGTTCGAACCATCGAACCATGTCTGCAACGGGAACCGAGTGGGCTCGGAGAGGACGAGCAACTTCCGTCCCTTCTCCTCGCCATGCGTAGGCAGTCGCACCACCCTCTTTGTTTGCAATCCGAACAAGCCCCATTGCCTTGGAGTCGGTGAGCTTGTCGGAAGGAACAGTTTTATCTCCCAATATGGGGAGAGAAAAGGTAACCGACTCCGATCCTCGGATACGATCGAGTCTCCCGATCTCTTCGTTCAACTTTTGTTGCTCCATCGCTGCACTCTCCGCACAGGAAAGAGCATTGAAAACAGCGGCCTTCGATTTCGGAGGAAGCTGCTCGGCATGGGAGGCTTTCCACTCTTCTAGCTTCGATTTCCAGGGTGCAACTTCTTGCTCACGGAGCGATTGGATCTGTTTCGAGATCCGAGCAATCTCGGCTTTCGAAGCCTCGCTCGATGCTGCCGGGGGCGTTGCTGCAATGACCTTGAAACGTTCCCATGAAGCTTCCAGTTCGATCCATTGCTGTTGAACTGCTCCCAGAGAGTTCGCAATCTCCAAACCATCATCGAGTTCGCTCAGGAGATCGGTTCCTTCATGCAACTCCGCTTTACGAACATCGATTCGGAGGTTCGCAATCTTGCGATCGACCAGGCTAATCGCATGTTTGAGATGCTCCAACTCTCGCTCCACCTTGGCCATCCGGCGGTAGGAAACGGTAACCGCTTGTTGGATTTCCTCGGGAACCACGATCGAGGAAGGAACCCCTGCAGGTCCCTCGCGGTATTCTTTGGATAGTTTCTCGGATTGGCTCTTAAGATGAGCTTGAAACTGTCGCACCAAACCATCGAACGCCTCATTCGTTCCTTCCTCGGTGGGACGGAAGCGTTCCATTTGTTCGAAGAAGTTCGCTTGCTTCTCATAGTCTCCATTCATCTCTGGAAAGAAGTTCGCTTGGAAAGAGATGGGGAATCCGTAGAGAACGCCCCATTCGAGGCGCTCCACAGACCAGATCTCTTGAGGGAATTCGGGTGTTGGATTCCGGAGGGTGACGGTCGGTACGTAAGCGAAGTGATGCCCTACGAGATCGAAGTTTCCGGTTCTCAGATAGAGCTGCTCCGAGTTGACAGCATCTTGATCCCCGAGGAGTTCCTTCCCCTTTGTCTGGCTCTCTTCAGAAAAATTCGTTAAGCCAGCGGAGGTCAAGCGATAGGGTTGCGTGGCGATCCATTCCCCACTCACGAATCCCCCATCCCCGGTTCGAAAGAGGGCATAGGGCCTCGGCCAAAGAGTCGCGAGACCTTGATAGAGGATCAAGCTAATAAGAGCGACGATCATGGTGATCGCAATCGCGAACATACCACCGGTAAGCCAGACGAGGGGCTCGCCTTGGGCGATTAGATTACGACCGTTGGGTTTGCTCCGAGCGTGTTGCGTCATAGCTGATAGGCTCGCTTTCGGAAACGGATTCGAACCATCTCGGCAATCGTGTTGGCGATCAAGGTAAAGCAAAACAATAAGAGAGCCGCGAGGAAGAGCCCGTGGTAGTGGGTCGAACCGCGGGCTGCTTCCGGGAGTTCCGTCGCGAGGGTTGCGGAAAGGGTTCGATACCCATTCATCGGGTTCATATCCATCAGAGGCGTGTTTCCCGCCGCCATAAGCACGACCATCGTCTCCCCGACTGCCCGACCGAACCCAATCATCAATGCGCTGAAGAGCCCACTCATAGCGGTAGGGACGACGACTCGCATCGTCGTTTGCCAAGTCGTTGCTCCGCAGCCAAGGGACGCGCTTCGCAGATGCTGTGGGACCGATTGAAGGGCATCTTCGGAGATCGTATAGATGAGGGGGATGATCGCAAAGCCGAGAATGCAACCGACGAGCAAGGCGTTTCGTTCCTGATAAGGACCGAGGATAGGACCGCGCGGATCCAAGCCCCCCCAGCCGAGTATCGTTGCAATCAGAGCACAGATTGCAAAAACAGCGACCACACTTAGAAGGAAGAATCCGAGCTTGAAAATTCCGAATCGAAGTTGCGTCATCCCGGAAGCGATCGATTGAAGCCAAGGACTCAAAGGGGCACTCACGACCCAAGCAACCGCCAGCGAGACCGGGAGTACGCTCAGAGAAAACCATCCCGACCAACCCGATCCATGCTGACTCGCGAGCCATTGCGTGAGATTTCCACCGAAAAGGCTCCCCTCAAGTGCGGGAGCAATTCCTATCGCGATAAGGATTCCCAGCGGTATCAAAACCATAAGGATCGGGAGTCGCCAATGCCTCGCTCGGATCGCGGCTCGCGTCGGCAATAGGAGCCAACAATGCGCACCGAAGAGGAACAAGAAAAGAATCACCGGAACGGTTAATAGACAGGCCATGAGATGATCGCGAAGCACAGGTGCTAATACCAAAGCGCCGATGAAGCCGAGAACCACGCTTGGAACGCTCGCCATCAGTTCGATCGCAGGCTTGAAACGCATCCGCCATCGACGGCTCATGAACTCGCTTCCGAAAATCGCCGCCATCAACGCGATCGGCGCCCCGATCAGCATCGAATAAAAGGTTGCCTTCAAGGTGCCGAAGACGAGAGGCATGAAGCCGAACTTCAACTCACCCTCGACGTTCCCCGTGCTGCTCTGCCATACGTGTTGTGGGGAAGGATATCCTTCGTACCACAACCGCCCGAAGAATCCCGACCAGCTCGCTTCCGGATGGGGGATACGAGCCTCCCAGTAGTCAATCTTGTCAGGAGAAATGACTCCGACGACTCCGCCGTTGGATGAAAAGAAAACGGGTGAGTTGGCCGAAGACTTATCGTTCGACCAGGTGAGAAGTCGTCGATTGGTAGGAACGTAAAAGAGTCCTCCTTGCCCATCCTGAAAAGTCGCGGCGATCACCCTTCCCTCTGGAGAGGATGCGATCGAAACCACCGGGCTCTTTCCCGCCGGAAACCGATGGATGGAAAGGAGTTCTTGCCCGCTGTTCACCGCCGACATCGCGACCCCTTCGATGTGCCCTGACTCCGAGCCTATCATGAAGGATGTCCTCCCCAAGAGAGGAGCCGCCGTGGTGACCTTGCTCTCACTTCCAGCGAGGGACAGGTGGCTCTTGGTCGTGACGAGCTGGTTCTCCTTATCCCTTTTCCAAACGACGATGGAGCCGCTGCTATCGAGAGCATGCAGGTTTTCACCGCGAGGATCGACCATCAACCCGATCCATTTGCGCGAGGAAGGGACCGTTGGTTTGACGCGCCAATGGGAAGTCGATTGTCGAATCTCATCGGTCGTAAGATCGATGCGGTTCTCGGTCTGGGCTAGATAGAGTTCTTCACCGTCGGTGGCCCCCCAGCCCCAAGTCATCGACTCATCGAAGCTTGAAGCTTGCTGTGGCGTTTTCCAGTCGACCGCGGTTACTGGTTTCTCGAAGAGTGGTACGGGAGGATGAAAGGTGACCTTCTCGACGCTTTGACGTCGGACAAGCCCCGAGGACATCTTCCGATAGATCGCTCCGTCAATGATGGACGAGTCCCCATCATTCCAAGAAAAATCGCTGGGGAGGTCCCCGTGACGGAGGAAGGTCACTGCGAGTTCGAAGGTGATAGGTTGTACACGTCCATCTTCCAATCCGAGCAGCAGGCTGGAGTCGTTGCCTGCAACGGAAACCGAGGTCACTTTGCCGGGGGCATCGGGGCGATAATTGCCAAGTGAATTTCCGGTTCTTAAAGCAAAGAACTGGAGTTCGGAAGAGTCATCCAATGTCCAGGCGATCTCCCCATATTCATCGACACCCGCTGCTAACGCTTTCGTGTTGGGTGGAAGGGGATGGGATGTCAGAGGTTTGAGAGAATTCGATTGAAAGAGAGGGAGCACACTCCCGACCAAAACGATAACGACCAGCATCACGGCGAAGATCGTTCCGATACCTCCGACGGTAATCACCTGTTTCGCGATGCGGTCGGACAAGCGAACCCAGCGCGAAGAGTTCCTGTCGCGTTGCGGTTGAAAAGCTATTTTCTCTGGTTGACTCACGAGGATCGCTTCAATGCGAGGAGTAGTCGTAGGGTGTATGAAGTAATCGTAGGGTGTGAAGTGGTTGTAGGGTGTGTGAAGTGGTCGCCGCTTCCATCTCAGATCGAGATAGCGAGTCAATCATCGTTTCTATTGCAATCATCTTCGCCCCGAAAGCGGCCACGGAACACACCGGAAGTGTAGTTGGCACCCGCGAACTCCAACTTGATTTTCATTTCTAGCACTTCTACCCCTCACCCCCGGACCCTCTCCCCGAAGCGGGGCGAGGGGAGCAGAGATATAAAACGTGGCGCGTACCGAGACTGAAAACACGGAAGTTATTTCGGGACAGCTCCTTACTAGTTACCCACCAATTTCAAGGCTTTCGCTGCGATCTTGGCATTCAAGGGAAAGTAACCATCTTTGGCCAAAAGCTCTTGTCCTTCGTAGCTGAAAATGAACTTGATAAACTCCCGCCGCAGGGGTTCGAGTCTGCTGGTGGGTTTGTAGTTAACCGCAAGATAGAGGTATCTCGCAAGGGGGTAGGAGCCATTGTAAGCATTTTCCGAAGTCGGCTCGACCGCTGGTAACTCCTTTCGAGGAGCGATTCGAAGGGGCTTGACCGCAGCGGTTTTGTAACCGATACCACTGTACCCCATCGCGAATTTGTTCTCACCGATGGAGGAGATGACGGCCGTGCTCCCCGGTTGTTCGTTCACGGTGTCGAGGAAGTCCCCATTTCCGAGAGCCTTCTCTTTGAAGAAACCGTAAGTCCCCGAAGCGGCATTCCGACCGAATAGGGCGATCGGTTGCTTCTCGTAGTCTCCGGTAAGGCCGAGTTGTCCCCAGGTGACGATCGGCTCAGCACCTAGTTTACGTGTGCTGGAAAAAATTGCGTCGGCCTGTTCGAGGGTGATCGAGTCGAGAGGGCAATCGCGGTGGACGAAGATGACGAGCATATCGATCCCGACGGGAAGGAGGGTCGGCTTGTACCCGAACTTTCGCTCGAAGTCGCTGATCTCGTTCGATTTCGCATCTCGACTCATCGGGCCGAAGCTAGCAGCCCCTTCGATGAGCGACGGCATCGCCTTGGAAGAGCCCTGCCCTTCGACCTCGGTCCGGACCCCTCGGTAGTACTTTTTGAACTTCTCCGTCCATTGGAGCATGAGCGTGTTCATCGTATCGGAGCCGACCGATTTCAACTGCCCTGAAGGACCGGGTGTCGGTTGGTAGCGGGGTAGAGCGTCGTCGACCTGTTGGGCAAGCCCAACGGGTGAAAAACCGAAGGACAGCGCAAGAGCCAGCGCTGTGAAGCATTTCACCCTTGCGAGGAACAAGGCGTTCGCGGGGAGGTTGTAAGGCAAATCTAGCGTTCTGCTCATATCGCCAGCATTGTCCCATGAAGTCAACCGCGTCGGAAGGGAGATCGTGTTAAGGATTTGTTAAGAATTGGGAGGGGAACCACGGAATACACGGAAGACACGGAAAAGAAGTTTGAAGTTTGAAGTTTGAAGGGTGATGGGTGATGGGTGATGGGTGA
>CAYMXM010000164.1:0-9453 GCA_964394065.1 uncultured Pirellula sp.
CAGCCGTACGGGAGTGGCGGAGAGATGGTCCTCTGGGCTAGTCGAGATAAGGGAGCGACTTGGACGAAAGAACGCGTCATCACGGAAGGGAGCGAGCGAAACCACAACTACGCCCGTCGCCCAGTCAATGCGCACGATTCCTTTTATGCTTTTTGGGCCGATGGGAATCCCGACAAGTTCAGTCCGTCTCGTCTCTATTTCTGCAATGCCACCGGTGAGTCGGTATGGGAACTCCCAACCGACATGACCGAAGACTGGGCCACTCCCATTTTAACCGCAGGGGGCGCAGGGAATCGCAGAGGAAAAATCGAGGATTAGTTGGGTTCATTCCCCTATCCGTGCCATCCGTGTAATCCGTGGTTCAAAAATCTCTTAACCATCGAACTCGGCCATCGTTTTTTGGTTAGACTAGGTCGCAGACTTATTGACCATTGGAAATGGACCAGGTGGAGATCGTTAGCATGGGGCAGGTGAAGACAGGACTAGAGGTACTCATCGGACAAGATTTTGGGACTCTGCGAGGCAAGCGGGTTGGGCTAGTCACCCATCCGGCTGCTGTCGACTCGAAGCTTAGGAGTACGATCGAGGTTTTCGCCAATGCTCCGTTGCAACTTTCGGCAATCTTCGGGCCGGAGCATGGACTGCACGGCCAAGCTCAAGACTTAATCGGCGTAACCGAGTCTGAGTCGAAGTCGATTCGAAAGGTTTACAGCTTGTACGGAAAGAACGCGGCCAGTCTGCGTCCTACTCCCGAGTCCCTCAAGGATCTCGATATCTTGGTCGTTGATTTGCAAGACATCGGATCTCGGTACTACACCTTTCAAGCGACGATGCTCTACTCCATGCAGGTGGCCATGCCCCTCGGATTGCCGGTCATGGTTCTAGATCGACCCAACCCGCTCGGAGGAGTTCATGTCGAAGGACCTGCGCTCCAACGTGGGTTTGAAAGTTTCGTCGGCGCTCACAATATCGCGATTCGGCACGGAATGACCATCGGCGAGCTGGCCCTTTATTACACTTCGACGCTCAACCTTGGCCCTGGCGAAGTTCAGGTGGTTCCTTGCGAGGGGTTGAAGCGAGAGGATTACTTCGACGCGACCGGGCTTCCTTGGGTTTTCCCCTCACCGAACATGCCGACGCTCGACACCGCGATCGTCTATCCCGGGCAATGCTTGATCGAAGGAACGAATCTCAGCGAAGGACGAGGAACGACCCGCCCCTTCGAGATCTCGGGAGCCCCCTGGCTCGATGCGGAGAAGCTCGCAAAGGGGATGAACGATCTCGCACTCCCCGGGGTTATCTTCCGTCCCTTGTGGTTCCGCCCCACCTTCCAGAAGCATGCGGGAAAGGATTGCGGTGGGGTGCAAATGCACGTTACCGACCGAGGTACCTTCCGATCGGTCCGCACGAGCCTTGCTCTGCTCACCGTCATGCGAGAGATGTCGGGGGACCATTTTCAATGGCGAACCGAGGAATACGAGTTCGTGAAGGACCCCATTGCGATCGATCTACTCTTCGGCTCGTCCCGAGAACGGAAAGGAATCGAAGCTGGGGTTGATTGGCGAGAGATCGCCGAAGCTTGGACCGCTGAAGAAAACGAGTTCAATCACAACCGCCACGGAGCTTGGCTGTATTAATGTAGAACGGAATTCATTCCGTTAAACAACGCCTCCATCTACTCCCCCCAACGAACGCAATGGAAGTTTCCAACTCAGGGCTGTCCAAGCCCCACGTCGGTGGGGAGAGGGGGCTCGCGCTGGCGCGACGCATCGGTGTTGATGTCTGGTTGCCAGCGCTGTCCCTCGCTTACGCCACGGGTTGTGATTTTCGGGCCTCGCTTACGCGTCGGCCAAACTACCGAAACACCCTATATTTGCGCTGATGCGTCAGGCTAGGCTCGCGCCCTACCGCTTATTGTGCACCAATTCCTCGATCAACTTTAAGATGATCTTATCGGAGGTTACTCCTTCGGCTTGCGCGCTGAAGGTCGGTACGATGCGATGGCGCAGCACGGGGAGGGCCAGGGCTGCTAAGTCTTCGTTGGTTACATGGTGTCGACCATAAAGGAGCGCACGCGCTTTGCTCGCCATAACCAATTGCTGACTTGCTCGTGGGCCCGGGCCCCATTGCACCCAAGCGGGAACCCAGGATGGAGCATCGGGATCGTTGGGACGAAGGGATCGGACCAAATTCAGCACCATCTGTTTCGCATGTTCCGGGAGAGGTACCAAACGGACAAGCTGTTGATAAGCGACCAACGCTTCTCCATCGATAACGGGCTCCACCTTTCCTTTCGCCATGCCGGTCGTGAGATCGATGATGTTGGCCTCTTGTTCACGAGTCGGATAGTCGACGAGGGTTTGAAAAAGGAAGCGATCCCGTTGCGCTTCTGGGAGGGGGTAGGTCCCTTCCTGCTCGATCGGGTTCTGGGTCGCTAGGACGAAGAAAGGCTCTTGCAGCCGATAGTGTTTTCCACCGACGGTGACCGCGTGTTCCTGCATCGCTTCCAACAGAGCGGCCTGCGTTTTCGGTGGAGTGCGGTTGATCTCATCCGCGAGGAGGATCTGTGTGAAGACAGGGCCTTTCTCGAAGACTAGGTGTCGTTGACCGAGTTCCGATTGCTGAATGATATCGGTCCCGGTGATGTCGGCTGGCATCAAATCGGGGGTGAATTGAATCCGTTGGAATTGTAGGTCCATCGCTTGGGCGAGCGTTTTTACCATCAATGTTTTCGCCAATCCCGGGACACCTTCGAGCAAGCAATGTCCCCCCGCCAGTATCGCGATTAGAATTTGCTCGATCGTTTTATCCTGCCCGACGATGACGTTGCCCACTTCCGATCGGACTCGATCGAAGCTCGCTCGCAATCGTTCCGCTTGGTCGAGGTGTTGAAAAGATTGGTTTGCTGCTGCCGATTTCATATTCGTTGCCTAGATTCACCTGAGTTCTGACTCACTATGATAACCCACTCCGCGTCCCTTCAGCTTCTAACAGATCACAAATCGGGGCATACTCTCAATCGGCGTCAAGTATTTTCTCCTGATCGACAATGGTGTGTATTCGACTCGCGAAATCACGATAGCGAGATCGGCACCACACGATCCATTGCTCGAGTTCAACTCGCGAATGGAGATATCGAACAACTTTATTCCCCTCCTCGCTCTTCTCCGTTTGGACCTGGCGTGGGAGCTGCTGCCTACCATCCTCACGAACATAAGATCGTATTCATTCACGGTCTTACCCATTGCGATGAATCGAACCCGTACGGAGCGGCCCGCCGCTTTGGGGCAATTCTCGATTTATCCACTAGACGGATTGCACCGATGGAGAGCCGCGTTGCTCGAGCCCCCGTCCCAGCGGGATCACTCAGTGGCGGTTCCCATGCCCATAGTTGGAGTCCCTCCGGAAAGCGTATCAGCTTCACCTACAACGATGCCTTGTCACCTCACCTGGGACGAACGGTTGGATTTTGCGACCTTTCTCTCCCGCCACCGAACGCCACTGAACAAGATGCAGCCCCTGGGGAATCTTTCCAAGGGTCAGGGGGGAGCTATTTGCTTTTGACCTGCTCCTCGGAAGGTCCCATTCAACAGGCGTTGGAAGAATGCTGGATCGATGAGGATCGAATCGCATTTTTAGGATTCGTACCCTCGAACGGAGTGGAAGCAGGACGATGGGAGGTGTTTATCGCTCGACTTCCAGGGAGGGAGGGATTGCAACGCAGAGAGGATGGCTCCGCATTGGATAGGGATCTAACGATTGAAGTACAGACGGATTTGTCGAAGAGAACATTTCCTGGCGTTCAAGGGCCGCGTCATTGGTTGGTCGCGGATCTCCGTGGTGAGTGGGTATACAGTTTATGGCGAGATGAGCGAGGAAAGCCTCAGATCTTCCGTGTGCAAACCCGCACGGGAGAGACGGAAACGATTACCGAGTTAGCCTCTGGTGTTGAAGATCAATTCGCCCTCTCCCCCAGTGGAAAACGAATCGCCTTTATCTCCGAAGGGTCGATTCACTCGGTGGAGATCGCTACCAAGAAAGTCCTTCGGTTGAACGAAGTCAAGTTCATGGATCGGTCGGGGAAAGAAATTCCACCACCCCCTTTTGTCGGTCCCTACATCGGCGCCCCCCATTTTATCGATGAGACAAGCTGGCTTGTGAATCGCTATCTCCAGATGGGAGAGGAAAGGTTCCTTCAAATCGTTCGAGTGGTGGGTGGTGGGTGGTGAGGAACGCGAAGTGCAAAGTTTTCTGCGTTTACGTAGGGTGTGTGAAGTGGTCGCCGCTTCCATCTCGGGTCTATATCGCAGAACAACCGTACTCTCTATCGCAATCACCTTTGCATCCAAAGCGACCACGGAACACACCGGAGGCGTAGTTAGCCCCCCGAACACGGAAGTTATTTCGGGACAGTTCCTAAGCCACTCCCTCCCACCCCTCAACCCTGGCCTTGCGAGTTTACCTTCGACTAGAATAGAGCTCCAAATAATGTTTCCGCCCGATTGACTCCTTACCAGAATGATGGATTAGAAGTGCAGGTTTCTCGTGGTCCCGTATTCTTAAGCGCGATAGTCGCATTTCTTTTGATCGTTCTCAATCTTTGGTTATCGGTGCAAACGGCGGAAAAAGTTATCGCTTCTGCAGACTTGGTTTCGCATACTCACCGCGCGATCAAGGAGACAGAAGACGTACTCACGCTTTTGAGCTCTGCTGAATCGGCCGTGCGGGGATTTATCATCACCGGAAATGAACAGCATCTCAGTTCACTTGACTCGATCATAGAAGAGTTTACCGGCGAATCGTTTTCGTTGAATTCCCTGAAAGCCCTTCCAGAGGCTGTTACCCATCAACTAAACCGACTGACGCTCCTCGTTTCCGACAACCCGATTCAGTTAGAGCAGGCGAACGAACTGAGAGAAATCTCGATGCGACGTGTAGACCGGATCATGGAATCGCTCCGGATCGCCCGCGCGGGGGGGATCGAAGGAGTTCGAGAGCAGATGACTTCCTTGGCCGGTTTGCGAATGATGGACCGCATTCGAGAACTCGCCTACAGCATCGCGAACGAAGAACGGGTTTTGCTAAAGAGTCGGCAGGACGATTTGGAATCTGCCCACCGATTCAACCTTGTTTCCGCGTTAGGGTCGGGGCTCGCGGTCCTCTTTGCGCTCGGATTACACTTCTTGCTCACCTATCAACAACACAAACAACTCGTTGGTCAAGCGGAGGTCATTCGAGCCAACGGCGAACTGATGCAGTTCACCTTCGACTCAGCACCGATTGGAATCATCAACGCTTCGCTTGACGGGACGATCGAACGAGTCAACGAAAAATTTTGCGAAATTATTCGAATGGATCCAAAAGAGCTAATCGGAAAGGAACTGGATGAGCTAACGCATCCAGAGGATAGGAACCTCAATCAATCGGTCTCTGCGGATCTCTTTGATGGAAAGTCCGACACGTATACGATCAACAAACGGTATCAGAACCCACGTGGCGAAATCGCTTGGGTCAATGCAACAGCGAAGCTAGTTCGCGACACCGACGCCAAGCCTGTATCGGTCATTGCAACAGTCTCCGATATCTCCGAACAAAGAAAAGCGGAAGAGACTCGGGTTCGCATGTCAGCGATCGTCAACAATTCACATGACGCCATGATCACAAAAGATCTCAATGGGATCGTCAAGTCTTGGAATGTTGCAGCGACCAAAATGTTTGGATACAGCGAACTTGATATGGTGGGGAGCCCGATCTTCAAAGTCGTTCCGGACGAGAAACACTCGGAGGAGTTGGAGTTGTTGCGGAAGGCTTCCTTGCGTGAAACCATCGAACCTTTCCGAACCGAACGGATCCGACGAGACGGAACGCGAGTGGAGGTTTTGCTCAACGTCTCCCCTTTGATCGACTCCGATGGTTCCCTGTTGGGACTCTCTACGATCGCCCGTGACTTGACCGCCGAGACTCGTGCCGCGATGGAACTTCGGGAGAGCGAGAAGCGGTTCCGTCTACTCGCAGACAACATGTCTCAGTTTGCTTGGATGGCTCGCCCTGATGGGACTGCTTATTGGTTCAACAAACGTTGGTACGACTATACGGGAACGACGTTCGAGGAGGTCGAGGGTTTAGGGTGGCTTTCTGTTCATCACCCCGATCATGTGGATCGAATCATGGAAAGTGCCAAGAGGAGCTGGGAAACCGGAAAACCATTTGAAGAAACGTTTCCTATCCGGGGTAAGGATGGAACCTATCGTTGGTTTCTGGCCCGAGCACTCCCCGTGCGCGATACCACGGGGCAGATAACGCAGTGGTTTGGTTCGCATACGGACATCACTGAAATTATTGAGAACGAAGTCATGCTGGAGAACGCCCGCAGGACAGCGGAGCTAGCCACGAAAGCACGAGGTGAGTTTCTGGCCAACATGAGCCACGAAATTCGAACCCCGATGACCGCCATCCTTGGACACACCGAGATTCTCGCAGATCACATCACCGACCCAGACGACCTTCAGTCGGTCGATACCATTCGTCGCAACGGAAAATTTTTGCTTCAGATCATCAATGACATTCTCGATCTTTCGAAGATCGATGCGGGTCGTTTTGAGGTCGAGCGTCGTAGTGTGGCCGCGGCGGAGATCCTTCAAGAAATCCGATCCCTTCTCGACGTCCGAGCTGCAGAAAAACAACTTTCCCTTGAGGTCAAGCTCGATGGAAGTATTCCTTACTCCATTCAAACCGATCCGGTAAGACTTCGTCAAATCCTGGTCAATCTCGTAGGAAATGCGATCAAATTCACCGACCAAGGTTCCGTGGAATTGACCTGCAAGTACGATTCTGAGCGAAATCAGATGGAGTTTCGCGTGGTCGATACAGGAATCGGCATCGACGGAAAGGATCTGCAGAGGCTGTTCAGTCCCTTCGAGCAAGCCGACTCTTCCTCGACTCGTGAGTTCGAAGGGACCGGGCTTGGCTTAGCAATTTCGAAACGATTGGCGGAGATGCTCGGGGGTACCATTCGCGTGACGAGTGAGGTGGGGAAGGGGAGTGACTTTTCCCTTGAAATCGACTGTGGGGCGATTGGACAAGAACCGTGGGTTCGAGAAATACACTCCATCATTCCCCCTGCTCAGGTGCAACGTTTTGCTAAGATAGACGGCTTGATCTTGGTCGTCGACGATCGTCGGGACATCCGGCTCCTGGCCCAAACCTTTCTAGAGAAGGCCGGGGCTCGAGTGATTTTGGCGACCAACGGAAAAGAAGCGATCGACAGGTTGATGTCACCGAAGCCCGAGGAACCTGATCAAGTCGATGCGGTGCTGATGGATATGCAGATGCCCGTAATGGATGGGTATACGGCGGCCAAGCGGTTGCGAGAGCTCGGGTTTAAGAAGCCGATCATCGCTCTTACGGCAAACGCAATGAAAGATGACCGAGACAAGTGTTTGCGTTCCGGATGCGACGACTATGCCACGAAGCCACTCGACGGCAGCACCTTGGTTCATATCATTGCAAGCCATATGCGACAAAATCGCTCGCCCCATATCGGCGACGCATAGTAAAGCGGTAGGGGCCAAAAGGGGGACCGGCTGCTTTGATTGGCTTCGATCTTCGATCAGAACTCGGGGGGTAACATGCGATCTTCTTCGTCGCTGACTTCCCAGCAAACCACGGAAACCTCATCGCACTGTAGAGCAAGCCGTTTCATCAAATCTGAATCTACCTCAAATCCGTAGGGCCCAACGTAACAAATGCTTATTCGGCAAAATAGTCCAAAGGACTTCTTTAGATCTGAAAGAGGGCCGGAAGCAGGTTCGATCTTCCTAAGCAATGTGCTAGCGTGCGTTGAAACATCATTCGACACAGAAGTGGGCATCTCCTTGAATCGGGAAACTCTTGTATCGCTGCTGATAAACATGCCCCATTCCGCTGGTATGGTAGTGCGCGTGGTATCGCATCGTGTGCGTTCCGCCAACCCACCCCATGAATCGACACATTTCTCCATCGACCAGCGGTCGGAGAACCAAGTGATAATGATTCGGCATCAGCTGATACGAATAGAGCTCGATCTGGTAGCGTTCCAACCCTTCCCCGAGGATTCTCTCAAAAGCGTCATAGTCCGCCTCCTTGTGAAAAATATTGGCTCGAAGGTTCCCTCGGTTCAAAGCGTGGTAAAGCCCGCCAGCTTCATCGGCGCGTGGTGGTCGTGGCATTCGGTAAGATCCTTTCCAAGATCGATCACCACCGAACCTACCCTCAAACGATCCGATTGCCAAATCAAAGAGGCCTGACCCCTTTGATCGGGCTCTATCGAAGCCGAAAACGCAATAGATTTCCAAATAGAATCACTATCCGCAAATAGAAGCCATCGATATGAAAAGCACGACTGACGAACAAAAAAATGAATGGGAGCGATTTCGAGAGTATCGAGATTGTGTTGAAGAAATGGTAGGAATTCCGGGGAGATCTATTCCAATTGGAGGAAACACTGAGCACCCTTTTTGGGTATTAATCTTCGATAACACGCCTGAAAACGGGAGCATGACGGCATTTACGTTCGGAATTTCATCGATAAAAAACTCGAAATGGGTAACTGGAGCGCCTGAGCTTGTTGTGAGCATAGGTTCGAATGATGACAATTGGGGGTTAACACTTGGGGCTGTTTCGGAAGCTGTTCGCGGGGAATTTCCTTTTTCGCTAGGGAGCGTACTGGATATTCGAGAGCCGATTACAAAAAGCACACGAATGAGTCAGTTTTTTCTTTTCTGGCCAACAATCCTTACAAGTGATCAAACAATGCTAGAGATGTCAGATCGAACAGTCAACATTATTCAAGCGTATCCCATTTACGAGCAGGAGAATATTATCATCCGTCGGATTGGCGCAGTAGATTTCTTTATGACATCAGACCTGGACTTCTATGACGTGAACCGAACTCCATGTGTTAAGTAGTCGCAAATAGACTAGTAGCCCCATATGTGAGATGGTCGAAGCTCCCGAAGGTATATGTTCCCGCCCAAATTCTGATCGCATTTTTTCCCGAATTAAAACTGTAGAGCCCGATCAAAGGGGTCAGGCCCAATACTGTTCGGCACAGAATTTGTTCGAGCGTGATTCAGGTCAGTATTGTGTGAGGTCGGCCATGGTGTAGATGGAGAGAAGATGGAGTTGAGCCCGATCAAAGGGGTCAGGCCTCTTTGGAGCCCGATCAAAGGGGTCAGGCCTCTTTGATCGGTTCCGGCCCGAAGATTCCCTCGGTTCAAAGCGTGGTAAAGCCCGCCAGCTTCATCGGCGCGTGGTGGTCGTGGCATTCGGTAAGATCCTTTCTAAGATCGATCACCACCGAACCTACCCTCAAACGATCCGATTGTCAAATCAAAGAGGCCTGACCCCTTTGATCGGGCTCGAAGAAGGGGACTGGGTTCCAGCAACCACTCAAGGCCCATGAGCACTGGCATA
>CAYMXM010000165.1:0-9431 GCA_964394065.1 uncultured Pirellula sp.
GCTGACGGCGGCGTTGATTGGAAGCGTTGTTTAACGGAATGAATTCCGTTCTACGGATTGCTACTTGGCTTCGATGAGGACGCTGCCGGAGTGGCTGTTGAACTCGGGGGCGTACATGCACTCGATCGATGCGAGACCGCTCGGATAGGTGCCTGCGTGCTGGACTCGGACGGAGTACTCGAACACATAGGTCCCCTTGGGCAAGTAATCGATGAAGAAATGGGACGCGGTGTCGCGCGTGCTTTCGTAGTACCACAACCCATCTTGATGGCGATACCGACTCAGCACATTCACCGGCTCAGTCCCACTCCCTCGATGATCTTTGAGGTGGACGTACTCCATATCCCGATCGGTTCGAAGAATGATGCGCGATACGAGTTCATCCCCTACCGAAACGGCCCCCTCAAGCTCTACCAACTTCGGTCCCGATTTCGTGTTCTCCTTTCGGAAGAGCTTCTTCTCCAGCTTCAACGGAGTCCCGTCGTGAGGAGTGATCTTGCTGATATCTTCGAGATACTCCCAGTGAACGCTCCCCCAGCTCACTCCTTCGTCTTTCTTCGTCACCTTGATCTTCCCGAACTCGGGCTTGATCTCCCCACGAAGGAACTTCTCTTCATAGAAGCCGGTCCCCGCCTCGACGTTGGTCGGTTGAATCGTTTCTCCGCCGATTTCGACTGCAACCAGCTCATCGGATGCCAATAGGTTCGTACCTCGGAGCAAGAGCGCATAAACCGCATCGGCAGTCGATTTGGTCGTCTTCCAGTTTTGCGTTTGCTTCTGCTTGAGAAGCCATACCTTGCACTCCTCGACACTCTTGGCATCCTTGGCCACTTCATCGAGCGCTTCGATGAGAATCGCTTGCGTTTCGATCGGGGCTTCGTACCACCACCAAGAGCGTTGCTGGTCGTTCCAGAACATCCCCATCTCTTCGTTCGTGCTCGAGAACTCGACGATGCTCTTGAGAATCGCGGTTGGGGTTTCTTTGTCGTCGAGTCGCTTCAGCGCGAGAGCGAGTTGCGCTTGCGATTGGCGTGGTTGCGAGAGCCAGTACTTGGCCGCTTGCCCTTTCCAGTAGTTGAACGCGGTTTGATTCGACTCGTCGATCGGTAACTCGTTCATGAAGAAGCTGCGACCGTACAGGTAGAGGCAGATCGTCGAGCTCAAGTGATTCTTCGACGGATCATCCGACTTCTCCAGGATCCGTTCATGCTTTTCTCGGATCCAGCTATCGAGTCGTTGCAAACCACGCAGGGCTGGCGAGGTGTCGATCTCGACTCCCAGATGCTTCAGTCGGCCAAAGCCGGTGACGATGTAGAGGGAGAGATACTCGTTGTCAGGTCCCCCTGCAAACCAAGGCCACATACCGTTCGCATTTTGCATTTCGGAGAGGCGTTGCAAGGCTCGTGCTGTCTCCGAAAGCAATCGGGCTTCGTCGAAGAGCAAACCTACGTTGCGGCGTGCCTCTGTTTCTTTTTGAGCATCGCGCAACCAAGGCGTTTCTTCGATCATTACCATCTTGAGATCTTGATTCTTCTCCAGGGGAGAAACGAGCGCGTCGGGTTGGAGATTCTTCCAAACATCCAACACGCGACGAATCTTCGGATCGCTCTTGGCGATGTGCTGGGCTAGCGAGTTGGCGTAGAGACGGTTGAAGGTCTGTTCGCTGCACTCGTGGGGATACTCCATCAGGTAGGGAAGGGCGAGAACCGCATACCAGGAGGGTTGCGATACCATCTGCACCGTGAAGGATTGGTTCTTCAACGTGTCGGAGCTACCCGATTCGAGGAGCTTCTTGAAATCAAACTCCTTCGTCGACTTCCCGCGAATCGGGAGAGGAAGGGATTCGGTGACCAAGATGCGGTTGGAAAGAATGGGAAGCATTCCTTCCTCTCCATCCGATACCTTCTCCGTTCCACCGATGGCGCGATAGATGATCGGATAGGTTGCGTCTGGGACTTGGAGTTTCCATGTAAAGCTCTTCGACTCGCCACCCTTGAGTTCCAAAAGTTGTTCGATGTTCGTGTTGCCAAACTCAGTATCAACCGGCTGATCGGTCAGAGCGCTTGAGAGCTTCAAGGCGACCTTCCCTCGTTGGGTTTCTTCGCTCGTGTTGGAGACCTTGACACTGAACTCGAGGATATCTCCTTCGCGGAGGAATCTAGGTGGATTCGGTTCGACCATCAAATCCTTTTTGGTGACGACCTCGGCCTCCAAGTAGCCGCTGCGAAGTTCACGATCATGGGCGAACGCCATGATCTTCCAGGAGGTAAGGGCTTCGGGAACGGTGAATTCCAGTTCGAAAGAACCGTCTTTCCCAGCGGTAACGTGAGGAAGGAAGAAGGCGGTTTCTTGAAGGTTCTTTCGGGGAGGAACGTTTCCAAGGTCAATGGAGGGGACTGCTCCCTGGGCGGATGGGTGTGATTCCTCTAACGCCGGATCATACATGGACGATAACATGACCATGTCGTCACCCATGGCCATCCCGCCTACAGACCCCATGCCCCCCATGCCACCCATCATTCCACCGCCAAAACCCATGCCCCACGGTATCCCGAACCATTCGGACTCAAGACCGTATCCGAGTTCCGGTGGAAAACGGCGATAGGTTTCGTTGACCATTTCTGAAAGTTCGCCGAATGAGCCTCGCATGTGGGAAAGGGTTTTCGCTCCGTTTTGGGAACGCCAGTATGGCCAGCCATTGTTTCTTCGGAATACGGAAAACTTCTCCATCCAATGATGGGGATAAAAGGCGTCGAGGGAAGCGTCGTACATCGCCGAGACCAATTCTGCAACCGCGTTCTCCGCCTTGGGGCCTCGAACCGTGAGCTTATACTTTTCCTTGGCACCTGGTTCCAGCTTGGATACCAAGCGTTCCCACTTGAGGGTCAAGTCTTTGTTCGTCCAAGGAACCTCGATCGTGCGGTTCTCTAGATGGGAGCGGTTCTCTTGTACATAGATCACACGAATCGCTAATCCGCCTCGCATCTCCTCCGTGATTTTTTGCTCGATCTTGATCTGAGTCGATTGTGGGTTGGCCCAGAATTTTTGAAAGACTTTTTCATCGGAGGCGATTTCAATATAAGCCCCTCCACGAGCGTGCCCTGTTCCCCATACCGCACGGAACGTTTCGCCAGGTTCCAAAGTCCATTTCTCGGCTTGAAAGTAATGAGGAACCTTGATTCCAAGCGAGTTAGCCTCTGGGTCGATCACCAGGACATTGGTCATCCCTTGAACAGGTTTACCGAACCGGTCCTTGGACTGGACGACTGCGCGAAAGGCCCCTTTGGGGAGTTCCAAGGAAACTTGACGTTTTGAGTCTTCCTTCCATTCAAAGGAGGTCTCATGAATCAGTTCGCCTTGCTCCCAATTCGCGAGATTTCTTATGTCCTTGCGAGGAACGGTTCCTGGTAGGAGACGGTTCGAGTTCGGCGCTAGCCAGTCGGTCATAGGGTAGGCTCTGGTCAAGAAATCTCGACGCGGGACTTGGGCGGGCTCAACTAGGCGATAAACCTTGACCACTCCTTTGCTCGGGAGGGGCTTACCGTCGAGAGAATTGGTCGAGACGTTGAATACGACAGGAGCTTCGGTGGTGAGCCAATCTCCGGCGGAGATCTTTGCGTCCATCGCGGTGTAACCTACCGAAACCGAGTAGTTGTTTGAGCGAGTTTCCCCGTTGGAATCGGTAATGTTCACGGTGATTTGGTAACGAAAGATCGGATTGGTATCTTCGTCGACTGAGAGGTCTGGTTTCGCTGTAAACTTCACCTCGAAATTCCCATCCTCGTCGGTTGTGGTTGTCCCGTGCGCAATTTCTTGATCGCTACTTCGATAGCTGCTGAAGCGCCATGGGAAGATGGATGTGAACCAGTCAGGCCAACGAACTGATCGCTGAACCCGGTAGATTACTTTTCCGTTTTGGATGGGGGCGCCTGTGTAACTTTTAGCGTTGCCACGAACAGCTACCACTTCATTAAGTTTGGGTGATTCTGTTGGACTGTTGAGTTCGACTGTGAACTTGGGGCGCTTGTACTCTTCGACTTGAATCGTCGCGCTCGCAAGATCATCGACTATGATTGACATCTCACCCGTACCACGGTTGTGTGGGATATCGAAGGTGCCGCTGAAACTGCCGAAGTCATTGGTTCGGAGCGAGCGGGTTTCGATAACGCTTCCGTTGGTATCATGAAACCGAGCTTCTACCTCATAATTCGGGACGACTTGATAATTGTTTTCTTTCGTGTTGGCACGGTAACAGATTCCCTTGAAATGAACTTGTTGTCCGGGCCGGAGAAGGGATCGGTCGGTAAAAAGGACTGCACGAGTCTGTTTCTCCGTTGGATGAGGGGATTCGCCATAACGTAGACCGATATAGATCCCATCGCGGGCTGTCAGAGCTTGCTCTCCATGTTGTACGTGGAGATAAACCTGTTTCTCCTGAAAGTCGAATGTGAACTTGAACTTGCCACCTTCGTCCGTGAGAGTCGTTTCCTCCCCTACGGAATACGGATTTCCATTGGCGAGCGTGAATGCAGTTACCTTTGCGTCTGCTATGGGAGTTCCAGTGACGTTGTTGACAACGAACCCCTCCACTATCTTGGTCAGCTCTTCCCCGCGGTAGTAGCTGCGACTTTGATTCTCGATAATCTCAAGATTGCTCACCCAAACGCCCACCGCAGAAACGACGTTGTTGGATTCGGAGAAGCTTGGGTCGGCGCTCGCTTGTAAACAATAGAAGCCGGGTGGGAGATCGGTCGGAGCCTCAAAGCTAAACAATTTGAAGTTGTAGTCGGGAGCCGGGGGGAGATCAACAGCCCATTGACGGACTGGTGCCTTTGTTGAAAGGAGATCTAGCTCTTCCGGCGAGGGAGTTCGCGGGGGATACCCAGTGGTACGCAACTGCTCGATCCAATCGGCAGGATGCAATCGGAGGTAAACCTTATCGAGGTTTTTATAAGAGGCTTCGATTCTCGACGCAGGAATACTCCATACTCGCTCGGTTGTTAATGTCAGGCTCGGGCTCTCGATTTCCAAGATCAAGCTGGCGCAGCTCTTGCCACCGATGCTTTCGGGGGATGCGTTCTTTCCTTCGGTTGAGATTCGTTTCGCTTCGACTCTCTCGTTGTCTTCTGCTACGAGCTTTGCCCAGCGAAAGCGCGCCGTCGCCGAGAGCTCGTGGAGGTTGTTGGCGTTGATGAATCGTTTGAGAGCGCTGATGTAGCGAGCCTTTCGTTCTTCGCCGACGCTGTTGGCGTAGGCGAACTGGAGGCGACCAAGATCTGCATCCAAGTATGCACTCTTGTCCTCATCGGATTGATGGTACTTCAGGACTTTCTGGAAGAGGCGAATCCCTTTAATTCCGATCGAGTTCTCGTCGGTGGTCGTCGGTTCCCAAGCGAGGAACTCTTCCGTGGTCCCGAAAGCAGGGGAGTTCGCTTCGAATTCGAAGTGGTCTTGAGGTCTTGCTCCACCTTGCTCAGCGACACTGTAGAAGCTCAAGGCTTCGAAGGCTACGAAGTCGTACAGGGTTGGGCGGTAGCTATCGGGAAGGGTACCTTGGATGAGCAAGTCATCGTAGTCGGCAATCGGGATCGCTTTCAGTTCTTCTTCGGCTTGAAGCGCGGTGAACAAATGAAAATCGATTTGGTCGAAGAGGCGTTGAAGATCCCACGTTGCGATAGCCTCCCCGGGAGGAGTTGCGGTCGCGGTCCGCTCTGCAAAGAACCATCGATTTTCTTCAAAGTAGTTCAGATAGCTGCGAGCTTGGAGGAGATGAAGGATGGGGCGCATCTCCACGGGGGCTTTATCGATTTCTTCTCCGAATTTTCGAATGGCCTTTTCCAGGTCGTGTTTGTACGCCCCTTCCGTTTCCAACTGAATCCGGCGAGCGATCCCTTTGATCGCTTCGGGATATTTTTTGTTCGCGAGCGCCGCTTTGATGATCGACCCGAGCTTTTCGATGGCGGTTCGAGGCAACCCCTGCACGACCGCGTCCTCCACTTGTTTCCATGGTTCACTGGAAGGAGGATCTGGGGTTTGGTAGGCATTCACGGAACCGAATCCGATTGCAACGCAGGCGATTGCAACAGCCCAATGAATTTTCCAATTCGTAAACATCAGCGTGGTTCTCCGCTCCCATTCATTCTCAATACAACCATTGGCAGTCACCTTACCTGATTCCCATCTATCATACCCCGCGTATTGAATCCCCGCTCTCTTCGCCGATCAGGGCCCGCCCCCGTCGGATACCGCTTTGGCGCCCTAAAACGCGCCGCGCTTTTAGATCTCCGCTCCCCTCGCCCCTTTTAGGGGAGAGGGGCTGGGGGTGAGGGGTAGGAGTGCGAGAAACAATGGCCAAGCCTCTCCCTCGCTGCTGGTAACTCGGACGCTTCTGCGATCCCTCCGGGATCGTTGGCGTCTCGTCGCGATTCACCGGTGGTGGCGCAGCGCCACCACCGGCTAATGGCTGTAATCCCTTCGGGATACCAGAGGATGCAAAACTGATCCTCGAGTTCTCCTCGGCGAACCTCCGCGTCCCCTGCGATTAGAAAGGAATAAATCCGGACACTCAAAATTTCGCGTCAACACCAACCTTTTGACTGCCCGGGCTTGCGCCCTTCCGCTACTATTGATTTTTCTTGCGAAAAAATGCTTCGTAGCGTTGCCTGCTAATGTTTGCGAGGCCGCCTCGAGCCCAGCACGGGAACATTGAAAACGCGGAGACCCTCAAGCCGGCCAAGCCTAAATGCGCATATCCATTGTCGCCTCTTGTTGGGGGGCATATCGCTTGCCCAATCCCAGTTCGCAATGTCCCAATCCAGGCGATCGAAAATAACGAGACATCGTCGAGCTGAAATTAAACATAGCAATCGTTCCCACACTAAACAGGACCTTAGATAAGGTGGAGCCTCAATCGTGTCGAGTCGTTTCAGTTCGTGTTCTGCAAAGCGAATTGCGTCCCAGGTTATCGCTTGCAAACCGTTGAAATGATTTCGGCGTGCAAACTCCAAGAAATCCGAACGGAACAAGTCGATTCCCAAGGCCACGGCGCTCTTCGGTAGCATTTTTTGGGTTTGCGACAACCTTTTCCGAACGAGAGTGTCGGTAGTTCTGTCTAGCTCTTCTCTCGATAGAGCAGCGATTCGATCATGCCCCTCGTTTTGGGAGGCTCCTATTGCTGGGATCAATCGAGCCGCCAGTTGTGCTTGGAGTTTGGATAACTCGTTGCGCTGCGACTCATGAGAAGTAGAGTTCTCGGGCACGTTCCAATTCCTTGAGCAACTCTTCGAGGGGTGGGATCTCTTCGTCCCTCTCCAAAATCACACCTTTGACATCCGCGTAATCTAACACCACTTCGAGTAAGTCCCAAATTTCCGATTGAGTCGGAGCATTGTGCCCATCCACCCACCATCCGTCCTGCACGTAGGCACCTACAAAATGAAGCTGCACGATCCGTTCGCTAGGTATTTGATGTAACATTTCGACTGGATCGAATCGGTAGTTGACAGAATTGATATAGAGGTTGGTGACGTCCAACAGAATACCTACATCGCATTCATCGCAGACC
Source organism: uncultured Pirellula sp. (assembly GCA_964394065.1). GTDB lineage: Bacteria > Planctomycetota > Planctomycetia > Pirellulales > Pirellulaceae > JBKCUI01. The sequence goes on from CAYMXM010000165.1 coordinate 7,565, forward strand.
CTACACAAGAATTCTCCTTCCCCCATCTCGTTGTCAGGATATTGAAGAGTCTCCGTGATGTTCTCAAGAATGAGAGGGACCTGAATATGGTCTTGGAGTCTTGCGACGTTATCTCGAAGGGCTCGCAGTGCAGCTTCCGTTCTAGGAATTGGTGTCAGATGCCCGATGTCGACTCCTCCAGCACGCGTAAAGGCGATGTGCTCGCTGCACCAAGGAGGCTTCACGCGCTCGACAATAGCCACATAGTGACGCAAGTAATCTGGATCGAGTCCATCTGCACTTCCCAAAGACATCCCTAACCCATGTGGAATCAGTGGGAAGTTGTTCCCCAGCAGGGTGAGTTCTGCATCCTTAGAAGCTGTGGGGGCAAAATAATGATCCGCCGTTATCTCTAAGAAATCGATCGCACTCCGGTGGTAGAACAACTGAGAAAGAAAAGGGGGGCGGAACCCGAGTCCCACCCCAAGCTTTGGAAGGGAGCTTGATGGACTATCCACCACACCCTCCGCAGCCACCTCCCCCGCATCCGCCGCCGCAACCTACACCACATCCTCCTGCGCTCTGCGAAGATCGTTGGAACGCAAGGAACATCGAATGAAGATCGCTTCCGTTCAAGGCTGAAATGCCGAATACTCCCATCGCCAAGAGGTAGTCCGAGTGAACACAGGCGAAAGAAAACTCACCCTTCTCAGTGGCGTTCGTCTTTCGTTTCACCACTCGGAGCTCTCCCATCCCCCTTTGCAAATCAGCAAGAAATTTTTTTCCGCGAAATGTTAATCTTCCCTGAGCTAAAGGTGCCATTAAGGCAAGAGGTGTTAAGAGCATCGAGAAGAATAGGAATCCGACATTTGAACGCCCGGCAGTTGTCGCCTCCCAAAAACGATAAACAAGCACTCCCTCTAAGACGACTATAAGTGACAAAGCGATGAAAAACTCCGTCCAAAGAAAGGCGCTCGAGTGCACCAAAGACTGGGAATTGACCCAAGCCTTGTCGTCCGATGTGAGATTTTGGATTCGCTTTTGAAATCGTCGATGAACCGCTTCGTGGAGCCGATGAGGGGTCCGAAAGAACTCCAACAGCTCTCGTTGGACGGGTGCTTCTTGGGTTGGGTCGCATTGCGGGATGTTGGTAACCCAAGTCCCCTGCGCCATGTAGGTTGGGAAGGTCTTTCTTTTTCCGTTCGAGTAGTCGGTCGGTTCGATACAACCGCGTTCGGACAGATCGACGATCGCAGTCCGAGTTAGTTCTTGCTCTCCACCTCGCAAGTAGGCAATGCGAAACGGATCGATTTGAGCCGGAACCGGCACCGCGGTTAGAGAACGGCTCGAATCGTGGATGCGACGGATCAAGCAAACAGCAACCACGGCAAGACTCAACAAACCAAGATAGATACCGATGAAAATCGGCCCAGTAATCTGTAGGGCAGCTAGATGGGACATGCGTTTCGCACCGTAAGCACCTGATAGCGCGTCTGTGGAGTTGCAATAACCTGTGTTAAGAACATTATCCAGTATACTACGACCAACAGCCTAAGTAGCAGCACTGTGTGCTTAGGAACTGTTCCAAGATAACTTCCTGATTTGAGCAGGTTCGTAGTCATAGGGTGTGTGAAGTGGTCGCTGATTCCATTTTAGATCGAGATGGCGAGCCAATCATCGTCTTTGTTGCAATCACATTCGCACCCAAAGCGGCCACGGAACACACCAGAAGTGTAGATGGCACCAGCGAGTGAATCGACTTTCTCCCACTCTACGTGGTCTACTGCAGTTATTTCGGGACAGCATGATTGACTTCGCACTATCGGCCATTCGCTCCAGCATTTATTTGCACTCCCCCTAGCCGATCCTTTATACTTGACTCCATCAC
>CAYMXM010000166.1:0-3889 GCA_964394065.1 uncultured Pirellula sp.
GCTCTAAAACCACTTTGTCCCTTCTATACGTGGGGCGAGCCCCACGCCTAAGTTCGAGACGCCCCTACCCGGGGCTACCTTTCCTTGACCTGCGGTCAAGGCTGGGCTCCGCGATCTAGGACGCCAAATCGGCGTCTGGGGGGAGGCAAGCTCCCACCCAGACGGAGGCCAACAGGAGAGCGCTGAACATGCTTATTAACCCAAACCAAGCAAACATGGGCGAGACGCCCATGCCACGTTCCCGATCGACGGAACAAAACTTGCGCAAAGCCAATCCCTCACAACACCAACTTTTTGACAGCCCAGGACAAGCCCCATCCATACAAGAACCATTTCCCGGAGAAAAATAGCTTCACAGCGTTGCCCGATCGGACGGAAAGAGAAAGCAAAGTTCCCTCTTCCTATAGCCCAAAGCCTATAGCCCAAAGCCTAAAGTCCAAAGCCCAAAGCCTTCTCACGGAGGTGTTGTTTAACGGAATGAATTCCGTTCTACGATTTGGCTTACATATTCAATGTCGAACTGTTGGCACGCCACCCCTGGAACCGGTTAGAATGGATTCTTCTGTCAACGGCATCCGTTTATGGGGAGGGACGATGGATCGGCAAATCGAATACAACGTGCGCAAGGTCGCCAACCGATTTCGAAGAGTTCGCTTAGGTTGGCTTCTTTCTCTTTTATGGCTTGCTTTGGCCTGTTGGCTCCTTCTTCCTAAACCACTTGCCAGCGACTCTCTTGGGAGTTCTCTCCCTTTTCTTTCCCCCTACTTGAGCGAAACCCAATGGCGATGGGGGATCGCACTCGGAATGGGAGTTCTCCTCTGGCTCATCAATCGCGCCTCCTATCGCGATCCACATTGGACTGCCGAGCAGATCGAAGCGACACACCCCGACCTGAAGCAACGACTCCTCACCTCCCTCGATTCCGTTCCTTCAGGAACCTCAAGATTTCTTCGGAGCCAATTGCTAGACGAAACGGTCCGCCACTCCCGCTCGCACGATTGGCTCAGGACCGTTCCCACATCCAGAATGCTCTCGGCATGGGGGCTCCAAACACTCTGTTTAGCGATCGCTTGTTACGTCAGCTTTGGAACTTGGAACCGTCTCTCCGCAGATCGAACGTCCAACAACCCATGGGCCGATCCCATTCTCCCAATCGACCACGACATAACGATCGAGCCAGGAGATATCGAGCTGGAACGAGGGACCGACCTTGTCGTTACAGCAAAGTTCCCCCACACCAATCCTCCCGAAGCTGCTTGGCTCCTGACAACCCCTGCATCCTCGAGCAACCTTGCCACGCCGAGCTCTCCACCTGAGAAACAACGGCATTCTCTTCAGCAAAGTTTGAACGATCCTCTCTTTGGCGGCTACCTGCGCCGGGTTTCGGAAGACCTCCTCTATCAAGTCGCTACGAGCACTTTTACAAGTTCCGAGTACCGCATCAAAGTCTTCGACTACCCTGCTCTCACCCGATCCGATGCAGCGATCGTTCCCCCCGCTTACGCAAACCAAAAACCGAAGACGATCGAGGATACGCGCCGAGTTACGGTCCCAGAAGGAACTGAACTCACTTGGAACCTCCTGGTCAACAAGTCCTTACAAACGGTCGAGCTTGTCGATGAAGGAGGAGAGGTTCTCTCCCTCCGCGTCTCCGAAGAGGATCCTCTTCGATGGAGTGCTTCCATAGAGGTGTCCGATTCCAAGCAGTGGACGGTTCGCCTCCTCGATGCCGAGGGGAGATCGGCGAAGTTCGCGGAGAAGCTATCGGTGAAAGTTCTCCACAACCGCGAACCGGAGATCAAACTGGCGCGAGCCCAAGATCTACGAGTCTCCCCCCTCCAAGAGGTTCCCCTCAAAGCGACGATTCGAGATGACTTCGCGGTGAAGCGAGCTGGGGTTACGATCCTCTTAGGGGATGGAGAACCAATCGACACCGAACTCGCCGGAACCTTGGTGAAGGGTGGGGGAACGGAGGTCCAGTATCTACTCGATCTCGAATCGATGAACGCTCTTCCCGATCAACTCCTCTCCTATTTCTTCTGGGGTGAAGATCTCGATCGGGAGGGGAACCCACGTCGCATCGACGGGGAGATGTTCTTCGCCGAGATTCGCCCTTTTGAAGAAATCTTTCGGGAAGGAGATGATGCGGGGCAATCCCAACAACAGGCACAGCAGCAACAAGGAGAAAGCCAAGCAGGGCAACAGGCCGAAGAGCTTGCCGAACTTCAGAAACAGATCATCTCGGGGACTTGGAATATCCTCCGCCGCGAATCCACATCGGGCCGCTCTAATAGTTTTACGGAGGACGTAACCCTTCTTCGCGATTCTCAAAGCTCTGCGCTTGAACAAACAGCTGAACTAGAGGAATCGGTTCGTGACGAGCGATCGGCAACTTTTCTGCAAGAGCTGAAGCAAGCGATGCAAACGGCGATCGAGAAGCTGGATGCGACGCTCACGAGCCAGAATACGGTCGACTTGCGAGATGCCCTCAACTCCGAACGAAAAGCCTACGAAGGTCTTCTCAAACTCCGGGCCCGCGAACACAGTATCGTTCGAGCACAACGCCAACAATCTCAACAACGAGCTCAAAGCAGTTCGCAACAGAATCGCCAGGAGCAGATCGATCAACTCGAACTGGACAACGAAGAGAACCAGTATCAGAACGAACAGCAAGCGGCCGACAACGAATCCACAACACCCGAGCGGGAAGCACGCCAAGTGATGAACCGCTTGGAGGAGTTGGCGCGTCGCCAGAAGGATCTCAACGAGCAGTTGAAGAATCTGGAGAACGCTCTTCAAGAAGCCAAAACGGAAGAAGAGAAACAAGAGATCGAGGAGCAACTTCAGCGACTTCGGGAGAATCAGGAAGAGATGGTTCGGGATGCAGATGAACTTCTTGAACGAATGAATGCACCGGAGAACCGACAAGCGATGGAAGAGGCGAGAGAGCAAGTCGAAGAAGCTAGGGAACAGCTACAACAATCTTCTCAATCCCTCGCGCAGCAAGACACCTCCTCCGCCCTTACTTCGGGGACGCGCGCCGAGCGGCAGATGGAGGAGACGCGCGAGCAATTGCGGCAAGAGTCTTCGAGCCAGATGGAATCGACCATGCGCGATATGCTCCAACAAGCGCGCGAGCTGGAGCGAAATCAGCGAGAGCTTGAGAATCGCCTTCAGAGAGCGGATCCCTTTTCGGATTCCCCCGAGGGATCGAGAGGGGACGAAGAGCTTCCTGAGGATGCCTCGCCTCTCCGCCCAGAAGGTGCCAACCCGGAGGAATCTCCCTCCGCGCAACGCTGGACCCAACAACGTGAACGGGCGAACGAACTCCTAGAACGAGTTCGGGAAACGGTCCAGGAAGCGGAATCGAGCGAACCACTCCTAGCGGAAGAACTTTACGAAACTTATCGGGAGGCGAAACAGACCGGGTTGGAGCAGAAGCTCGACCGGATTCCAGGCTTTCTCGAGAAAGGTTTTGAGGAACCCGCTCTCCGATTGGCGAACGAAGCCGGGGAAGCCATCGAGCGACTCCGCGCAGGAATCGAGTCGGCATCGGAAGACATTCTCGGGAGTGAACAGGAATCGCTCCAGCGAGCGCTGCGAGAACTAGACCGAGCGCAAGAACAGATCGATTCCGAACTTTCAGAACGATCGGTTTCAAGAGCTGCAAGGGAGGGAACGGATCCAAGAAACCGATCCAATCAATCCTCCAGCGAAGAGTCAAATCAAGAATCACCTCAAGGGACCAATCAAGCCGGTCAACCGACCGATGATCAACAATCAGGCCAAGAACCAGGACAAGAACCAAGCCAAGAACCAGGGCAACAACCAGGTCAACAACCAGGTCAACAACCAGGGCAACAACAAGGGCAACAACAAGGGCAACAAC
>CAYMXM010000166.1:3989-9305 GCA_964394065.1 uncultured Pirellula sp.
CAACAACCAGGTCAACAACCAGGGCAACAACAAGGGCAACAACAAGGGCAACAACAAGGTCAGCAGCAAGGAGAGGAGCAATCCGATGCTCCGAACCGTTCAGGGAATCCCTCTAGCCGATCAGAACTCCTCAGGGCTGCCGCTGGGGAAGCTTCCTCGGGAGGGAACCGTCGTGCCGCTCCATTGACCGGAGACCAGTATCGGAGCTGGTCGGACTCCTTGCGGGATGTCGAGGAGCTTGTGAACGATCAAGAGATTCGAGGAGAGGTATCCCGCATTCGGGAAGCGGCTCGCGAGATGCGAGTCGACTACAAACGTCACTCCAAAGAACCCGAATGGGACTTGGTCGAGAAACTGATCGCCGTTCCCTTGGGGCAATTGCGAGAACGGGTTCGCGAGGAGTTGCTTCGGCAAGCAGCGGAAAAGAACTCCCTCGTTCCGATCGATCGAGATCCTGTCCCAAGCCACTTCCAGCGACAATTGGACCGGTACTATGAAAACCTCGGAAGTGGCGTACAACTGCAATGAGCGAAGAAGTAATCATGCAGAACGGATTCTATCTAGGGGAGCCAGGTTGGATTCCCTGGGTAATCGCCATCGGAGTTTTTTTGGCGATCGCAACCTTCTTTTCCTATCGTCGCAGTCCGATGCCTCCCGGAAAGCGGACAGCTGCGATCTTGCTGAGGCTCGTTGGAATCGGACTCCTTTTGCTATGTCTCTTGGAACCCATGGGAAGCGAGGAACGGGCGAAACCACAATCCAATGCCTTTGCCCTTCTTGTCGACAATAGCCAAAGCACTCGGGAAGACTGGCGAGCTCACGGTCGGAAGAACGGAGACCTCGACAATGAATTGTGGTATCGCGATGCTTTTCGAAACGATGCTGAGTGGGGAACGAAACTCGCCGACTCGTTTCGGCTTCGCCGGTACCTCTTCGACAACTCCTTGACCGCAATCGATAGTTTTGAAGGGATGGAGCAGGAGGGAACCGAATCGGCGCTCGTCCGGGCCCTCACGTCCCTCAGGGATCGATACCACCTTGAAAAGTTAGAGGGAAAGTCCCCCAGTGGAGAGCCGGCCGATGAGAACTCTTCCAACGAGAGAACTCCGAGCACTCCCAGCGAAAGAACTCCCAGCGGGCAACCGTTAGCTGGCATCCTTCTCTTTTCCGATGGACAAGCGACCGATCGCGAAACCTGGAGTTCGATCACCCACTATCCGATCCCCGTCTATCCCGTCGTTCGATCGGTTCGTCATCAAGAGAAAGATTTGGCGATTCATCAGCTGATCGCCCAGCAGTCCGACTTTGAAACCGCTCCGATCACATTGATCGCAACGGTTCAACATCGGGGCTATTCAGGGAAAGAGGTCGATCTCCATCTTCGAGATAAATCAAAAACGATCCTCGAATCGAAGCGAATTTCCCTCCCTGAGGATTCCGAGTCCGTCCAAGTTGAATTTCGGTTCAGACCTAAGGAGATCGGAGTTCAAGGCTACGAAGTTACCGTTGCTGAAGCTAGTAAAGAAGGGGGCGAAAACGATTCTCAAAAGTCGACTGAATGGACCTTGCATAACAACAGCCGACACCAAGTCGTCGATCGAGGACGCGGTCCCTACCGCATTCTCTACATCGCGGGGCGTCCGAACTGGGAATACAAATTTCTATCGCGAGCTCTCTCCGAGGATCAAGAGATCGAGTTGACAGGTTTGATTCGGATCGCCAAGAAGGAGGCCAAGTTTAACTTTCGAGACACCCGAGTCGATTCCTCCAACCCTCTCTTCTCTGGGTTCGAAGATGTCAGCGAGGAAGAGAAAGAACAATACGATGAACCTGTGTACGTTCGCCTCGGTGTGAAGGAATCGGGAGAGCTTCAAAAAGGATTTCCCAAGGAACTCACCGAGTTGTTTCAATACAAGGCAATCGTTATCGACGACGTGGAGCATGACTTCTTCACGCAGGAACAACAGTCGATGCTCCGTCAGTTCGTTGCCGTACGAGGTGGTGGGCTCATCGCACTGGGAGGCCAAGAGGCCATGCGTGGAGAAGGGTTCGGAACCTCGGCCCTCAGTCAGATGCTTCCCGTCTACGGCGATCCCACCGGTGCGCTCGATATCGACTGGACGGTTGATCCCAATTCCGTCCCCATCGAGTCGATTCGACTCGGGTTGACTAGAGACGGATGGCTCCAGCCCTTCATGCGACTCTCGGACAACGAGGCCGGTGAGAGGTCGCGTCTGGAGAAGATGCCTTCGTTTCAAGTATGGAATCAAATTCGCTCCGTCAAACCAGGGGCTTCCGTTCTCGCAAATGCTTCAGTCGAAGGTAGTGAAGAACCTATTCCGATTCTTGTCACCCAAAGGTTTGGTCGCGGAAGAACCGCGGCTCTCCTGGTCGGGGATTGGTGGAGATGGGCCATGCATCGGGAGGGACGCGAGCCTGCTCCACTCTACCAAGCCTGGAGACAGTTGATTCGTTGGTTGATCACCGACGTTCCGAAGTCCCTGACGATGGAAGCGACAATGTTTCCCGAAAGCTCGCGAGCACGGAAGCTTCTTATTGATGTCCGTGGAGATGATTACAAGGCAGTCGACAATGCGACGATCGCAATCACAGTTGCATCACCGGACGGCCAGACGATTGAATTAGTAGGAGAACCCTCGCTGGAAACGCCCGGTCGCTATGAAGCGATCGTCCTTTGCGAGCAAGAGGGAGTCTATATTGCGGAAGCCCATTGCTCGGCTCCTGACGGGAGTTCCCTCGGGAGCGTCCATTGCGGTTGGGTGAACGACCCGATGGCCGTTGAGTTCCAAGGGATCGGTGAGGATGAAACGTTTCTGAAGCAGATCGCCGAATCGTCTGGGGGAAGGTTGATTCGGTGGGAAGAGCTCAACTCTTTCGTCGACAACATCCCTAGCGAGCAAATCCCTATCAAGGAACGAAAGGTCTACCCCCTCTGGCATCAATCCTGGGTCTTAGTAACCGCAATCGCGTGTCTCTGTTTGGAATGGGGCTGGAGGCGTCGTTATGGCATGGCATAGATATGGCCGACGCGTAAGCGAGGCCACGCAATCACAACCCGACGCGTTAGCGAGGGATAGCGCTGGCAACCGCGTATCCAATGCAAGATTTCACAGCACGCCCTTCGTGCCTCTGGAACCTGCCTCCTTGCGCCGGAAATATTCCCGACAAGGGCTAGGCTCACTCGCAACGCGGTCCCTCGCTAACGCGTCGGGTTGTGATGGGGGGACGCTTCGCGTCCGCCCCCTTACCACCGTTGCGTCAGGCCAGGCTTGTATCACCAGAAGCCTCCTGCACTCCCTACTGTTCTCCCTCTCCTTCTTCGGTGCATCCATTTGTCATGCCGTCGAAAAGCCGGCCACGCACATGATCGTACTGGGTGCTGCAGGGGAATCGGACTATGGAGACGCATTTCGTGTTTGGGGGGCTCGTTGGGAGGAAGCGTTTCGCGATGCGAACCCCCAACTGATCGATGGAACGAAAATAGAATCGGAAGAGGATTCCGAGCCCGAAGCAGCTCCCCCTACCGATCGTGAACGCATCCTTCAATTCATTCAAGAGACCACCAAAGATGGCGAGCTTGAAAATGGAGAGCCGCGTTGGTTGGTTCTAATCGGCCATGGAACTCATGATGCCTCGGGGAGCAAGTTCAATCTTCGAGGGCCAGATCTAACAACAGAGGAGTTATCCAAGGAACTCGCAGCGACGCCGCACCGTTGGATCATCATCAATTGCTCTTCGTCAAGCGGACCGTTTCTTGCGTCCCTCTCCGCATCGAATCGAGTCGTGATTACGTCGACGAAAAGTGGAGCAGAACAAAACTACTCTCGATTCGGAGATTACCTTTCGAAAGCGATCCTCGATCCAGCAAGCGACCTCGATCACGATTCCAGCATCTCGGTGCTCGAAGCCTTTCTCGCTGCCTCCTCAAACGTTGCACGGTTTTATCGCGAAGAAGGGCGACTTGCGACCGAGCAAGCGTTGCTTGATGACAATGGCGATAAACGTGGTACACCCGCTAGTTTCTTCCGTGGGCTAAGACCGGTGAAGGCTCCCGCAGAAGGGCTCCAGCTCGACGGTGAACTTGCGCAACGGTTGATCGTATCGCAAGTAGGTGAGCAAACGCCTCTCACCCCCGAAGGGTTGGCGGAGATGGAGAAGATCGAGGAAGAGATCGCCAAACTTCGACGAGAAAAGGGAAGGATCGACACCAAGGAGTACTACGCACGACTGGAGACTTTGTTGATGCAGCTTGCGAAACATCTCGTGACCGAACGGAGCGACTCCGATGGCAATTGATGCAACGGACAAAGGGGGGATCGGTTGGATCGACATGTCTGCCATCATGCGGATGGAGAACTTGCAGTGGCGTGCCAAATCGATCGTCGATGGATTTCACAACGGACTTCACCGATCCCCTAAGCATGGTTTTTCCGTAGAGTTTAGCGAGTACCGTCCGTTTAGCGTCGGAGACGATCCAAGAACGATCGACTGGAAGCTATATGCCAGAAGCGACCGCTACTACATCAAAAAGTTCGAAGACGAGACCAACCGACGTTGCTATTTGGTCGTGGATCAAAGTCAATCGATGCGCTATGGTTCCCTTTCTTACTCGAAGCTCGACTACGCGAGAACTCTAGCGGCAACTCTATCCTATTATTGGCTTCAACAGCGAGACGCGGTGGGGATGATCACCTTTGATCAAGAGATCGCGGAGGTGCTACCCGCCCGATATCGTCCTGGTCAACTCAAGCGGGCCTTGTCCTTGCTCAGTCGCGATGCGCAGGGAGGAAGCACGGACATCGCGAGCCCTCTCCAACACGTTGCGGAGATCGTTCACCGCAGGAGTTTGATCGTCATCATCTCCGATTTTCTGGTTTCCCCCGAATCGGTTCGTGCGCCTCTTTCGTTTCTCACTGCGCGGCGACATGAAATTCTTTTAATGCAAGTCCTCGATCCAAACGAGCTGACCTGGAACGTGCAAACACCCACCATGGTTCGGGATTTGGAGTCGGGACGCGAAATCTTCGTCGATCCGATCCATGCGCAAAGAAACTATGCGGAGAGGTTTGAAGCCCATCAAACAGCTTGGCGCGAGATGGCCACCTCCCTCGGGGCCAGTTGGCTGACGATGGCAACCAACGAATCGATCGAACTGGTGTTACTCGAGTTGCTCAGACAACGCCAATGAGGGCTAAGGCTGGGCTGTCAAAAAGTTGGTGTTGACGCGTAAGCGAGTCCCGGAAATCACAACCCGTGGCGTAAGCGAGGGACAGCGCTGGCAACCACGCATCCATC
>CAYMXM010000167.1:0-2164 GCA_964394065.1 uncultured Pirellula sp.
GCTAACGCCACGGGTTGTGATGGTAGGACGCTTCGCGTCCTACCCCTTACCACCGATGCGTCAGGCCACCCCCAGCCCCTCTCCTAGAAGCGGGGCGAGGGGAGCGGATTCTTAAAGCGCGAGCGCGTTCTAGGACGCCAAATCCGCTAGGCACCACTCCTCTGAATTCTTTAGCCTTTAGTCTTAAGTCTTTAGCCTCTTCTTTCCGTGTCTTCCGTGGTTCCCCCAAAAGCCTATCCATGAAACGTTCTAAAAAACTCTCGACCGCGCCAGAGATAATAGGTCAACGCCAACGAATCATGGTTCGGTGCAAGACTTGGGATCGCGACAAGCTCTTTCCCATCGAATGCAATCGGTTGACTTCGACCACTTCGCTCTCCGTACCCAACCAGAACGAGTTGCTCAAAGAAATTGGCGACGAAGATCGGTTCTACCTTTTCAAATCGATCCAATTGCAATTGCTCGATCCAATGAGCGATCGTCGTCTCATCCCCCGTTGCAAGTCGATTCGCGGGCGTCTCATAGATGTCAGGGTGCTCGATATCCCAGCCTGCGAAGATAGCGAACGCATCGTCGGTCGATAGATTGGCTAGGTCCTGTGAAAAGGCTTTGGGAACGGGCCCTGCAAATCCAACGTTGCTGAACTCGCTCTCCTGCATCCCGTATCCGAATCGGAACAAGAAGCATTCCTGTGGCGCCTCGAAACCAGGCCAAGGGAGCGTTCTCTGCTCGATCAGCTCCATACGCGTCGGAGGAAGCCCCATCTGTTCGACTTGCGCAAGCCATTGCGCTAGCTGGGATTCGGCGATCGCAAGGACGGTTCGGTACTTTTCATCGATCTTTTCGCTGCACCCGAGTTCCTCCGCATAGGCGAGAACGCGAGTCCGGACCGCAGGATCGCTCGCCAACTCGACAAGGGCGGCTTCTCCCTGCGCTTCTCCTAGCTTCGCGAGCGCAAAGGCTGCTTCGGCCCGAATGCGACGATGCTTCAACTCGAGGGCTTGATTCAATTTGCCGACGCAGTCCTCCTTTCCGATGCAAGACATCGTGTGGCAGAGCGAGACGCAGAGGGAGACCGAGTCGAACAATATCCGTTGAATCGTTTCTGCATTGTCCCCGAACTTCGCAGGGTTCTCTTCGAGAACACCGAGCCGTTGCACGATCTCCCCCAGGAGAGGGACCAGCACCGGATAGCGGACTGCGGCGGGATGTGAAAAAGCGTTTTCGGGATGTGCCTGATCAGTCCGTGGCCCGGGGGTCCCGCCCGGAAGAGCAGCAACTCCGGGCGGGACGCCCGGGCCACGCCCCCCATTGCCACGGACACCATTGCCACGGAGATAGAGGTGATTCGCGATATCGAGCGCCGAGGCGAGGATCGACGGATTGCTACTTTCGAGGATCCGCGGAAAGACCTCGTCAATTTCCCAATCGTCGTATTGAAGCAGGGGGCTCAAAGCCAGCGAAGCGGAGGTCCAAGCGTCGGGGGGCTGCTGAAGGAGCAGGTCTACCCCCATCCGAATCGCCGTCGAATGTCCCGATGCGAAGGGAACCTGCAGGAGGGAACCTTCCACTCGAGCGAACTTTCCGTGCCGAATCTTCAAGTAGAGTTCCGCGGCCGATTGGACCGTCAGCAATCTCCTTAAGGCCCCGTCGTCGTCTTCAACCGGAACCGCGACACTTTGGCGAAGCCATTGCGAGGTTCGCTGAAGAAGGAGTTCCAGAGCCGCCACGAAGAATGGGTTTTCGATCCCGCTGGTGCGATCCCAATCCCGAACGAGTTCTTGCGAGATTCCCAACGCCCAAAAGGGAACATCGGGTTCTGGAAATGCGGGGAGTTGGTCACTCTCCCCTTGCTCAGCATCCTCAAGCCTTTGCAGGATACGATGCCCCCAAATGCGGGCATCGTCGGTCGAGGTTAGATCGTCAACATTCATTATGTTTAAAACAAAAACGGGATTCTGGGCAAACCGGCATATCCTGCGACAAACTCTAACGTAAAATGGTTTTTTGGGCGAGCGCCGATGCCCCAACGCATCGTGGAGAGGACTATGAAGTACTAAGGTTTCTACCGTGGTTTTGTTACTAGCACTTCAACCCCTCACCCCCAGCCCCTCGCCCCGCTTCGGGGAGAGGGGCTGGGGGTGAGGAGTTGAAGTGCTAGTAA
>CAYMXM010000167.1:2174-9296 GCA_964394065.1 uncultured Pirellula sp.
CTCCTCACCCCCAGCCCCTCTCCCCGAAGCGGGGCGAGGGGAGCAAAACCGTGGCTCGGGCGTCTCGCCCGAGAGTGCAATGCCTATTCGGGCGAGACGCCCGAGCCACGTTGGAAGGGCACACAAATTGGAATTTATTGATGGGCTTAAGAGAGGCCGAGACACAAGGCATGGAATCGAAAATTGCAGGGACTTTTGAGGAACTTGGGCTATCGCCTGTCATGATGCGGGCCTTGGCCAAACTGGGATACGAACGACCTTCCCCCATCCAAGCCCACGTCATCCCCTGGGCGCTTGAGGGGTACGACATCATCGGACAAGCGAGAACGGGGACCGGAAAAACCGCCTCCTTTGCGATTCCCATCCTGGAACAGCTCGACCCCCTCCGCTCCAACCCATCCCCCCAAGCCTTGGTTCTGGTCCCGACCCGCGAGCTGGCGGCCCAAGTTCACGGGGAATTTGTGAAATTGGCGGACGGGTGCCCCACGAGCGTTCTCGAAGTAGCCGGTGGCAAGCACATGGACCTTCAAACCCGGAAACTGCAACAAGGAGTCCAAGTCGTCGTCGGGACCCCGGGACGGGTTATCGATCATATCCAACGAGGAGCCCTTCGTCTCAATCGCCTTTGGTGCGTCGTCCTCGACGAAGCGGACCGAATGCTCGACATCGGATTCCGCCCCGATATCGAACGCATCCTCCGACGTTGCCCCGAGAATCGCCAAACCCTCCTCCTCAGCGCGACCCTCGCCGACGATGTGAAGAAACTCGCCAACCGTTACCTCTACGAACCGGTCCACATCGATTGTTCCAAACGGGATCTCTCCGTCGAAACGATCGAACAACGTTATCTAACCGTTGCACCGGAGAAGAAATTCGAGACGTTGATCGCTCTCCTCGATCGAGAACGCCCTCCTCAAACGATCATCTTTTGCCGGACCAAGCTGGGGACCGCCAAACTCCACAATCAACTTGAGAAGCGGTTGCCACGTCACTCGGCGCTCGCCGATCTAAAGCTGGCGACCATTCACGGCAACATGAACCAACCTCAACGGGACTCGGTCTTCCGTCAGCTGCGTGAAGGCTCCATTCAGATTCTCGTCGCCACAGACGTCGTCGGACGGGGCATCGACGTCTCGACCATCTCCCACATCATCAATTTCGATCTCCCCGACGATTGCGACGACTACGTCCACCGCGTTGGACGGACCGGCCGGATGGGGCGCGAGGGAATCGCTTTCTCGTTCGTGGCGCGTGGGCAAGGTGAAATGCTGACCGAGATCGAGCACAAGATCAATCGACTCCTGGAACTCGACCCCTTATCCGAAGCCCCTGCGCCTAGTCCTAAGAAGGTTGCTTTTGCTCCTAATAAATCTGCCACGAGCCACAGAGCGGATGCCTCGACCAACGGTAGAACGCAATCGACCGACACCGCAGAAGCAACCCCTTTCGGTGAAGCAACTGAAGCTGGGGCTAGAAAACCAAGACTCAACCGGATGCGTAGGACCCTCGGCGAACGAGAACGCCGCAGGTAAGTGGGAACGCGAAGCGTCCCCCATCACAACCCGACGCGTTAGCGAGGGACTGCGTCGCCTATTAACGTAGCCCTTAGTTAGGAATGTATCAGGCGTTGGATGCTACCATACCTGAAACGCGAAGGGCGTGCTACGAAACCTTGCCTTGATGTGTGGTTGCCAGTGCTGTCCCTCGCTAACGCGTCGGGTTGTGATTGTGTGGCCTCGCTTACGCGGTGGACAAGTATCCTAAATCCCTTAATCCTTAACGCTACTCAACTCGGAGAAACGCGAATGCGTCATCGTGCTCTTAAATCCCTCTTAGCGTCGGCGTTGATTTTCACACCGCTCCCGCTGTTTACTCAGGCGTTGTTTACTCAGGCGTTGTTTGCTCAGGATTCTTTGCACAACCAGGATTTCTCAAGCCCCCTCCCTCGCTACGTTACTATGAATGCGTCGAACCCGCTCCTAGCTCCCAGCCCGCTCCCGCTTCTCGCCCCGCCGTTCGATAAGATCACCGACGACCACTATCTCCCGGCTTTCGAGATCGGCATGAAGGAGCAGCTTGAGGAGGTCGCGGCGATCGCTAACTCCACAGAAGCACCAAACTTTGCCAACACCCTCGAAGCGTTCGAGAAAACCGGAGCCACCCTGAACCGCGTTGCATCGGTCTTCTTCAACCTCTCCTCCTCCGATAGCAACGAACCTCGCCAAGCGATCGAAGCGGAGATCGCTCCCAAACTAGCCGCTCATTCCGACGACATCTATCTGAATAAGAAACTCTTCGAACGGGTCGAAGCCCTCTGGCAAAAGCGGGAGAGCTTCACCGACTGGACCGAAGAACAGCAACAATTGCTGAAAAAGCAATACGAAAGCTTCGTCCGCGCTGGGGCAAAGCTGACCGATGCCGAGCAGAGCCGCATCCGCGCGATCAACGAGCGTCTATCGACCGTGATGACCGAGTTCCGAAACAACCTGCTGGCGATGACCAAAGAGCGATCGGTATTGATCAGCGATGTCGCAGAACTGGATGGTATGAGCGACAGCGATATCGCGGCCGCAGCCGAAGGGGCGAAAGGACGAGGGGATGACGGAAAGTATCTTCTCACGATCACCAACACCACCCGTCAGCCTGTATTGACGAGCTTGAAGAATCGCGAGACTCGAAAGAAGGTCTGGGAAGCCTCAGCCAATCGTGGGCTCGGGGAAAAGGGTGGGCTCGACAATCGTCCGCTCGTGGTGGAGTTGGCAAAGCTTCGCGCGGAACGAGCTCGAATCCTCGGCTACGCGAGCCATGCCGCCTTTACCCTCGAAACGCAAATGGCATCGACTCCCGAAGCTGCTTTCAAAATGCTTCACGATCTCGTCCCAGGGGTCCTGGCCAAAGCGAAGTCAGAAGCGACCGAGATTCAAAAGGTCATGAAGAGTGACGGAATCGAAGGGGATGTTCAACCTTGGGACTGGGAATACTATGCAGAAAAAGTTCGCGCGGCGAAGTACGAAGTCGACGAGAGCCTGATCAAGCCTTATTTCGAATTGGAGAATGTTCTTCAAAAGGGCGTCTTCTACACCTTCGAGAAACTCTACAACATCCAGTTTCGTGAACGAAAGGATCTTCCGGTCTACCATCCGACGGTCCGCGTCTTTGACGTTCTTACCAAAGACGGGAAGCAGATCGGCTTGTTCTATGCGGACTACTACCAGCGAGATTCCAAGCGAGGAGGAGCTTGGATGAATAGCTTTGTCGATCAGTCTTATTTGCTCAAGCAACTTCCGGTTGTAGTCAACGTGATGAACATCCCACAACCGGCCGAGGGGGAACCAACTCTTCTCAGTTTGGATAACGTCGTCACCATGTTCCATGAGTTAGGGCATGGTGTGCACGGATTGTTTTCGACCGTGGAATACCCAACTTTGTCGGGAACGTCGGTCCCTCGCGACTACGTCGAATTTCCATCGACCTTCCATGAAGACTGGGCGATCGATCCCGAGGTCTTGACGAACTATGCGACCCACTACAAAACGGGAGAGGCGCTTCCGCGCGAGTTGCTGCAAAAGAGCATCGTGGCGAGCAAGTTCAATCAAGGGTATGAGACCCTAGAGTATCTGTCGGCTGCGTTGCTCGACATGGGATGGCATTCCATCGACGCTTCCCAGGAGATTCCGGACGTCGTTGCTTTTGAGAACGAGACGTTGAAGAAGTATGGAGTCGATTACGCTCCCGTTCCACCACGTTATCGAACTCCTTACTTCGCCCACATCTGGTCGACGGGATACTCGGCTGGGTACTATGCATATATGTGGAGCGAGGTCCTCGCCGCCGACGCGTTCGCTTACATGAGACAGAACGGTGGCTTAACGCCGGAAAACGGTAAGAAGCTACGCGAAGCGGTCCTCTCGAAGGGAGCGTCGCGAGAGGTGATGAAGCAATACACCGATTTCCGCGGCCAAGAGCCAACGGTAGACGCGCTTCTAATCCGCCGCGGATTGAAGAGCGTTGAGCGTTGAGCGTTGAGTTTTGAGTTTTGAGTTTTTTTCGCCGCGGAGCGGCGACGAATGGTAGAGGTAGGGCGTGAGCCATCCGGTAACGGCCTCGGTAGTAAGAGACCATCGCACTTCAGCTCCCCTCGCCCCTTTTAGGGGAGAGGGGCTGGGGGTGAGGGGATAGCGATTGGGATGTTTGGTCGACGCGCAAGCGAGGCCACGCATCACAACCCGTGGCGTAAGCGAGGGACAGCACTGGCAACCACGCATCCAATGCAAGATATCACGGCACGCCCTTCGTGCCTCAGGGACGTGCCACCCGACGCATGAGATATTCCAGACAAGGGCTACGTTCACTCGCGACGCTATCCCTCGCTAACGCCACGGGTTGTGATGGGGGGACGCTTCGCGTCCGCCCCCTTAGCACCGATACCGTCAATCACCTTTAAGCAGCACACCCATCACCTTTTCGAGGAGCCCACTCATGAACCACCCCCCTCCTCTCCTATCCCTACTACGCTCTGCTCCTCTCCTCCTCCTTACCTTTGCCCTATTCAGCTCCCCCTCCCATCTACACGCCCAAGACCGAGTCTTCTTCACTTTGAACAACGGCATGACGATCGGTCCGGCTCGGCGGACGGATATCGAGACGATCAAACGTGAAGCGAGTGTCAACAACGCTGGAATCGGCGGCGCCAAGCTGATCGTCGAGGCAGATGACGGGTTGCGGTTGATCCATTTCCATCGCGTCCAGATCACCGATGGAGCGCAAGAGCGATGGACGCTTGCTCGCCCTCAAATCAAAATCGAACTCCCCAACAAAGATCGAGTCGCTAATAGCAGACAGTCTCAGCAAATCATCGCCTTGAGCGAGTTCCCCCAAGTCTTCGAGTTCAGCGATCTCGGCAGGCGTTACTATCGATTGCCCGACGGTCGGATCGCCGTTCAAGGTATCACCGAGATCACACCTAGTTACGTTCGCGTGGAGGGAATGGCGGGTGGTGAAGGGGATTTCAAATGGGACATGCGTATCGGGCTTAACTCCATTCCATCCCCAACCCTCCGAAGCATTCTCCTTCGAAACGCCGACCCGAATCGACCTCGCTCCTATCTCGATATCGTCGAACTCTACGAAACGGCGAAGCGATATACCGAAGCGCGCGAAGTTCTCGTCTATGCGATGCAAAAGTTTCCCGAACTAGAGAACCATCGCTCCAGTCTGAAAAGGTACGATCAACTCGCTGCCGATCAATTGTTCACCGCTGCAGAGTTCGCCAAACGCAAAGCAGGACAGCATCGGTTCGCCAAGCGGATTCTCGACAGCATCGACCCCTCTCTTCTCTCGTTGGAAACGCAACTCAAAGTCGATCGCCAAAAAGAGCTGATTGCCAACGAACGAGCGGAATTGGAGGAGCTGATCAAGTGGATCGAAGAGGATATCGGTGCGATCACCGACGGGGAAATACGAGAAGAGATGGCGGCGATCCTTCCTGAGATCGAAAAATACTTAACCCCGGATCTTTCGGTCCGCTTCTCCGACTATCGACGATTGCGTCAGAATACGAAGCCCGAATCCCGAGCTGCTCTGGCGATCGGTGGCTGGTTGCTAGGGGAAGGTGTCGCCGATGACAACATCGCGTTGATTTCCTCGGTCGTCAAAGCGAGAAAAATCGTTCAAGAGTACCTCTCAGCACCGAGCAACAACGAGCAACACCTCGAGGAGCTTGCGAAACTCGAAGCGGGTACGGCTCGTTATGTTTCTCGCATCGTCGCGAACATGGCCCCTCCGATCGAAACCGCCGAGGAGAATCTTTTCCCTATGCGAACGATTCCCGACCCGGAGACGCCTAGCCAGGTGAATGAGGTCACGATACCTGGACGGTATCTACTCGAGGTCCCCTTGTCAGGAGCGCTGAAGGGACAATCGGTGCATTATCTTGTTCAACTTCCACCGGAGTATAATCCGCTTAGAAGGTATCCTTGCGTCCTGACGATGCATGGAGCGATGTCGAACCCCGAGTCGCAGCTTCAGTGGTGGTGTGGTTCGTACGATCTCTCGAGCGAACGGTGCTGGGGAGAGGCTGCGAGAAATGGTTACATCGTCGTTGCACCGTATTGGACTCGCCCCGAGCTACCCAACTACGGTTACACCGAGGAAGAGCATGTTCACGTTTTGGCATCGTTGTTCGATGCGAAACGTCGGTTCAGCATCGACACCGACCGCGTCTTTTTGTCGGGACACGAAGTCGGAGGGAATGGTGCCTGGGATATCGCGCTTGCGCATCCGGATCTCTGGGCGGGATGTGTCGTTATCTGCGGTTTGGCGGACAAGTATGTCAGGCAAGTCTTCCCCAACACTCTGTATGTTCCCTTCTATTTCGTGAGCGGGGAGCTCGCCGCGTTGCAGACGAATGAGGGGGTCACGTCCCATCGCGTGAACAACGAACGGGTCTTGGATCAGCTTTTGACGAAAAGAACCTTTGATGTGATGCTCAGCGAATACATCGGACGGGGGCTCGATCACTTTCAAGAAGAGTTACCTCGCATCATGGAGTGGATGAATGCCCCTGGGCATGTCCGAAATTTTGCCCCCGAGCGGTTTGAGGTAAAGACAGCGCGGGCTGGGGATCGCTATTTCTGGTGGTTCGAGACCGACCAGCTTCTACAGCAGGACCTAGTACACCCTCTTCTACCGTACAAAGGCGGAAAAGACTACAAGATCGAAAGTCGTTTGATCAAGGAAACCAACTTGATCGACATGATTCAGATCCCGGCGAATCAATACACCGTGAACCTTACCGCGCAGATGGTCGACATGACCCGACCGATCCAAGTGCGAGGCAAAGGGAGCAGCACCACACGAACGATCGAACCTCCGACCGACGCATCAGCGCTACTCCGCGATGTCCGCCAACGAGCCGACCGCCAACACCCGTTCTGGATCCGAATTTCAATGCCGAAGTAAGCGGTGAGGTGTAAGCGGTGAGGTGTAAGCGGTGAGGTGTGAGTGGTGAGGTGTAAGCGGTGAGGTGTAAGCGGTGAGGTGTAAGCGGTGAGTGGTGGCTTTAGAGTTCCGCTCCCCTCGCCCCTTTTAGGGGAGAGGGGCTGGGGGTGGGGGGTAGAAGTG
>CAYMXM010000168.1:0-9295 GCA_964394065.1 uncultured Pirellula sp.
GAAACGGCGTTCTCCATGTAGCGATAGTTGGCATAAGAGCGATCGTATTGATCGCTTACCTTCGAGGTGAGACTTTTCAGCAGGATCTCTCGTGCCGGCTCCTTCTGCCCCTCAGCGATATAGAGAGTGACGAGGCGTGCATCGGGCAGGTATGTATAGTCTAACCCACTGACGCTTCGCGATGCTCCCCTCGCATGTTCCAAAAGCTGAATTGCAATGGGGCGTAGTTCTTGAACGTCCGCGATGCGGCCGCCGAGAATCCACGCTGTCTCGGGAGGCATTTCCTTGATCTCTTCGGGGGTAAGGAACGATTCGATCTCCCTGCGGAACGCTTCTGCTTTTCCTGAATTGAGATCTTGCAACGCGATCATGAATCGACCTGACTTCCAAGTCGGAACCTCTTTGAGCCTTTCCTCAATATCTTTTTTCAGTTCAGCAATGCGACTTGAGTTCTTCAAAGAACGAAGCATAGAAATGAACTGATTGTTCACTATTCCATTGGACGAGTAGCTATCGATCTGATCCAGTCCGTACCAAGGTCTCGCTAACGCGATAGTCTTCGAAGGGATGATCCCTTTCTTCAAAAACCGGAACGCATTGTCGTTAGCCCAGATATTGGGTGAGTTCATCGAACGGAGAAGAGAACCGGCTTCGTCGGGAAATGTTTCAATAGCGCGCTCTAAGAGCTTGAGTGCAACCGCCGAGTTCTGGTCTCTAACAAGGATATTTTCGATGATGTTGACAACCATATAGGATCTCCCAAAGGATCGCAGGTCGCTTTCCGAAATCACCTTGACCAAATCCTCCATTCGGTTTGCTTGCGCAAAGACATTCTGAACCTGATAGAAGTCGTTCGCAAAGAAGGATGGCTTTTGCTTGATGATCTCTAGGTAATGATCGCAGGCTTCCTTTGCCTTGTTGGAATTCTGCAATCGTTCCGCGTAGTATGCACGCCACCCGAGCACCTTCGGGTTCTTTTCCACGTAGGCGGCTACGTAAGCCAAGCTTTTGTCCTTTTGTCCAGCCTTATCGAGATACTCGACGAGTTGCGCAAACTGTCGCGAGGCATCGGGTGTTCGCTTGTATTGCTCTTCCAATTTTTCAAGCATCGGCTTGAGTTCGCCTGTTCGTTGTAACACTTGGAAGGCTTGCTCCCGGAATTGAGCATCGTTTTGGGAGTTTCTCCCCATGTTGACCGAACGGATGTTCGATTGGGTCGTTGCAAGGTCGGCCAAGGGAGAGTTGGTCCGCTGCAGAATGTTCATCGCAATTTGCTTTGCGGACTCGGTCTTTCCCTGGCCTGCATGAAGCTGCATGAGAGAGCTGAGGGAAGAGATCTGGTTTCCTGCCGATCGCTCCGCACGAGCCAGGATTGCATCGGCCATGGCCCCCTTTCCGAGTCGGCGAAGGGGTTCGACCAACTGCAATTGCTCCTGCGAACTGAGACGCATTCCGAACAAACGGGTTGCCGCTTGCGTGGCGCGCTCGATATCTCCGGTTCGCTGGGAAACGTCGAGGAGGAGGAGCTCCTTTCGCTTTTGCCCCGCTGGATCTTTAGGACGAAGAGATTCCAACAGCGTGCGGGCTTCATCAAACTCGTTTCTTGCGACATGCAATTCTGCTAAAGGATAGCCATAATCCGGATCCCCCTTGAGCTCTTCTATAGCGGATAAGAGAGCCTCGGAAGCTTCCTCTGTTTCCCCACGAATTGTCAACGCATTGGAGAGACATATGTAACGAAAAACTTTCTTCGCCCCTTCGGTTCCCTCGCAAAGTTTGGTCAGTAAAGCAATGAGCGAATCGGCTTCCCCATTTCTCTCCAAGGAGTAATGGGCTTGAACCAAGAGTTGAATTGCAGATTCCGATTGCAATGTTCCCGACAGAGGAATCGTAAAACTTGCGTACTGTTGCTCTTTCCCGTAATACCATTGCGATCCTCGCCGGGATCCGGCTATCGCGGGGGTGAGCGATGAACGTTTGTTGGCAGCAAGAGCTTCCTGCTGCACTAGATACTCTTCGCTCGCGATGTCCAAACAGGCTTCTAGCGTATCCAAAACCTCTTTGTTCTCTTCCTCTTTGGCCAAATGCCCCATCCAATTCGTGATGGCATGCGTTGCCATCATCACCGGAAACCTGATCCCCGAAGTTGGGGAGCGCGATTGCACTCCCACCTTCTTCGCTCCTTCCCGGATTTCTTCCTTAGCCGCCGCGTACCATCGAGGAAGGAGCTCAGGAACTTTATCGAGCTCATTGCCCGTGACGTACATGTTGAGCAGCGAGGTGAGTTGCGTCGTGCTCTTGGCGGAATCGACCAACTGGTTGGTCAGCTCATTCGCTTTCTCTTCCCTCCCCGCAAGCTTCAACTCCCGGATGAGCATCGGCAACATCGCGGTCGGAGCTATGTTTTGCAATGGGAAGTAGGAATTCCCCACTTGAATGTAGGCCGTTCCGTCCCCGGCATAAATGATATTTCCACCACCAGGGGTTGATTGTTGGTCCTTTTCAGGAGATCGACTCGCGAGGTGCTCGAAGCACTCAAGCATAAGATCGATCTCTTGATCGTTTAAAGGAGTTTGTTGCGGAGTCCCCTGAGCGGAGCGGACATTGCGCATTGCTTCCATGCTCATCCTCTGGGGAACTCGGGTCAAGAAATACAGTTTTTCTTGATCGGTTCCAGAGGTGGCAAATCCCTTCGCGATGGCGAAGGTCTCTTCGTTCAGACCGAGTACATTCGCAAGATAGATCCCATCATAGCGTTGGGCTTGCGTAGCACCGGTGGACTTCGCAGCCGCAATCACTTCAGACTCAAAACTAGATGCGGAATCGGTCTCTTCCTTCTTTTCACTTTCCTTTGGCTCTTCCGATTCTTTCGCTTTTTTAGCGCGCTCAATCTGCGTGATCCAGGCCAGAGATGCCATGCGTGCTTCGCCATAGTAACGGGGGCTCCAGCTTTGACGCTGTTGCCCGGCGTAATAGTAATCCTGGATTTCCAAACCCGTGGTCATGCGGACTTGACCGGCCATCATCGTCAACTCTCCGAGTCCAGGTGGTCGGGGAAGGGGTTGCACTTGAAGCCCTTGCGCATTGGCCGATTTCGCTTTTTGAGCCGCTTGCTTGGCTTGCTGTGCCATCGCTTCGGAGGGAGCCTCGTGCGGGAGGTTCAATTCCAGAATTCGTCGGAAGCGATTCAATGCTTCCTCCGGCTTGTCTAACGATTTCCAGGCCGCTCCTTCGCGATAAAGCAACTCCCAATTATTTCGTTGCTGGTTGATCAAGGGGGCGATGATATCGATCACCGCTTGCCCATTGCTCTGCGTCAACAACGAATCCAAGTTGCGCACCAATCGGACCGGATCCTCTTCATTGCGGGAAAGACGAACGATGATCTCGTTGGCTTCGTCTCCGTATCCCGCCGACTGCAACATCGTCGCCAAAGGAAACTCGGTTTCGTTCCCTGGGGCAACGGAGACCAACTGCCGTTGATACGCGATCGCTTGATCGATATCCCCGTTGCTTTGGGAAAGCTTGGCGAGTTGCTGGAGCAAGTTCGTGTCTTTCGAATCCTCGCTCAGCAAGCTCTCCAGCTCTTGCTTCGCACTGACGAGATCCCCGCTGGCTTGGAAAGCCTGAGCAAGGCAGATCGTCATCGCGCGTCGTTTATCTTCTTCCTGCTTCTCCCGCTGGAATCGATCGATCAAGATATCGAACTGACCGAGCTGTTCATAAAGGGGAACGAGTTTCAGAACGAGGCTTGTTTTGTCATCGATTTCCTCACTCGCATCGAAAGCACGCCAGTAGATTTCGATCGCTTCACGCGTCTCCAATTTATTGGTCAACGCATTCGCAAGGGCCATGAGCAAGCTCGGTTCGTTCGGAGCGATGCGCATCGCTCTTCGCAATGCGGCGATGCCTTCCTCTTCCTTCCCGAGTCGGAAGCAAAGCTGCGCCAAGAATTCGTAGTTCGTCGTATTGGACGGAGAGGCCATGATGAGCTGGTTTCCTGCGTCGAGTGCTTGCTCAATGCGTCCCAACTCCATCTCCAGTTGCGCGATCTTCATCCAATGCTCATCTCGCGAGCGGCGATCGATCTGGACGAGAGATCGCCAAACGTCTGCCGCTTTCCCCGGATCTCCATTCGCTTCGAGGAGCCGAGCGTGAGTCGTCAAACTGAGAATCGAGGTGGGTTCTATTGCCAACGACTTTTCAATCGATGCGATTGCTTCGGGGAGCATTCGGGCTCCTTCTTGATAGCGAGCCAGCAAATAGAAGTCGTAGGCGTTGGGGGATTGTTCCACTTTGGCTCGAAGCTTTTCCGACTCTTCATCGAGCGTCTGATTCTGTTGATACGCTTCGATTCGCTTCGCCAAGGCGGTTTGCTTCTGATCCTCGTTCTCCGCGAGCAGGTCCGCTTGATCGAGGTAGGGGATCGCATCGGACTCGCGCGAGGCGCGGCAAAGGTAGTCCGCTGCTTGAAGTTGGAGGGAGAAATCCTTCGGAGCTAGCTTGCAGGCTTCCACGATTTCCGCGACTGCTTTCTCGGAGAAACCGAAGTTTTGATAAACCTCCGCGACACGGGCTAGAGTGTCTGCATTGCGCCGGGGAGGTGCCGCGATCCCTTCCCAGGTAGCGAGGGCTTTTGCCTCGTCTTTAAGAATGTGGTAGTACTCGCCGAGATACTCCCGATATTGAGGTTCGGTGGGGGCGAGTTCGATTGCTTTTTGATAGAGATCGATCGCTCGGGGGGAGATGTTCGCATTTCGGAACAAGTCGGCGACTTGAGCGTGGACCAGTGGATCCTTCTCTTGTCCATCTAGGATTCGGTTCCAAATGGTGAGGAGTCGAGCGTTGCGAGTTTCTTCTGGAATCTCTCGGTTGCGCTGAATCAATTTACCCCAATCTCGAAGAGTATCCGAAAGGTTGGAGGCATTGGAGTCCGATGCAGCGAGGAGTTCGTACTGCTTGTCGGCATCTGTGTAGCGTTGTTGTTCCACCAGTTGGTCGATGAACGCTTTGCGAAGATCGGATCGGGTGGGGGCCAGCTTCAACGCTTTTTCCATCCACGTCGTCGCTTCGGGAACGCGAGCCGAAGCGGACAAGAATTTCGCCAACCTCGCCATCCCTTCGACGTCCTCTGGATTCTTTGCAAGCCAGGCTTCGTAGTAACCGACGAGTCCATCTTGATCCCCGGATCGGAGGAAGACATCGTCGATGCGACGTCGGACATCTCGGTGCATCCAGCTGGTTGGGTTCAAGTCGTTCAGAACCGATTCGAAGTCCGCGATTCCCGCATCGCGCTGTTTTAATTTGACTTTCAGTTCAGCCGCTGCGATTCGATAGAGGGCCCGTTTGTAGTCATCCGTAACGATTTCCACGAGTCGTTGGTAGCGTTGAAGCGCTGCGTCGAGGGCGTTCTCTTCGTTGGAGATCGTGGCGATCTGTTCCAAGACACGAGGGTCGTTGGGGAACTCCGCTTCGAAACGTTTCCAGACCGCGAGGGCGTCTTCCGTCCTTTGAGCACGTTGCAGCACGCGACCTAGTTGTTGGTAGATCTCCATGAGATCAGCGCGAGGTGGTTTCGCAGCGATGGCCCGTTCAAGCGCTTCGACACCTTCGTCCATCTCCCCGATACGAAGAAGAGATTGACTCCTATAGAAGGGGACCATAGCGTCGGTTGGGCGAAGAGATTCAGCCCGTTGGTAGGCCTCGACCGCCTCGGCATCGTTTCCTCGTTGGGAGGCAAGAAGCCCGAGGATCATCCAGCTCGCACCGTCATTCTTCTCTTCGGCTTTCTTTTTGAAACCTTCGACGAAGGCATCGAGGGTGCCGAACTCGACATGGTGACCGTAGATCCGGTCCAAGGCGGTTCCGCGGCGCGGGTTCTTTTCTAAGACCCCTAGAAATCTTTCTGCCAACTGAACAGCTCTAGCATCCTCTTCCCCTTGCGACTCATCTTGGCCGATCGCCGGAGAGTGCACGAGCAACAAGAGTACCAAGACAGCAGGCCACTTTACGCGAGCAAGCATTGAAGATCGTTGGATCATTAGAAAGCCTTGGGAGAGGGGCACTTGGATGAGAGATAGAAAGCGGAGACGCGGTTTAGGATCTCCTGGGCGGTCCAAGTATTGTAACCGTCTCTCCCACCACGTTGTAAACTGGTTTCCCTACGAAATGCAGAAGAGCCCCTAGTAGGCGCTGCGATTTAGTGTTCTGCTCCCTCGTCCCGCTTCGGGGAGAGGGGCTGGGGGTGGCCTGACGCTCGGCGGTTAACGGAATGAATTCCGTTCTACCTTTTTCTGACATTCCATCCAATCTCTCTCAAGTCGATCTTCCCCCACGTTCTTTAGTTTGTTAATTGAATCCAAGTGAAGGAGATAGATTGCGGTTCATCTCCGAACGAACGAGGCTTTAAGATTTCACCGATCGGGACCATGGACGCATTTCATTCGACCAAGCTGGGGGCTCTATTGCCCTTTCGTGTCGATCGGTCCGTCTCCGCGATCTGGCTTTACCTCCCTTTTTTACTCTTAGGAGTTCTCGCGTCGACCGGCTGCCAACGATGGCCGGGGGGCTTGCAAGCTCAGAAGTTTCAATCGGACAGCGAGCGTTTGCTCAACGAGTTTCGTGCCGAAAAGAAAAGAGCTGACGATTTGGCTGCGAAGAATCAATTGCTGGAGCAACGGCTTGCGGAAACAGAGAAGGATATCGCGAGGAGAAACCTGGCAGGAAATCGAGGACGAACGAAGAGTGGTAGCGATGCGAGATTGACGATCGGCGCTCCTTCCGGCCCCCACCTCAACGGGTTGTCCCATGCGAACACTTCCAGAAACGGAAGCTCTCGGCCGAATTTCATCGAAGGTGGCGGGCTCCCCGATATGCGCCCTGGAACCAGTGGGCAGTTTACCTCTACAGGACTCGACCATTCGTTGGAAAGCGAACGAGAATCGCAATGGCGACCGATTCATAAATAGGCCCACGGGCTGGCCTGACGCATCGGAGGTAAGAGGGTTGACGCGAAGCGTCCTGCCATCACAACCCGTGGCGTAAGCGAGGGACAGCGTTGCGAGTGTACGTAGCCTTTGTCGGGAATATCTCAGGCGTCAGGTGACACGCCCCTGAGGCACGAAGGGCACGCTGTGAGACCTTGGGTTGGATGCCTAATTGCTAGCGCTGTCCCTCGCTTACGCCACCGGTTGTGATTTTCGGGCTTCGCTTACGCGTCGGCCAAACTACCCAAATCCCTTTTGTTCGATCGCAGTCATGTTGCTTCCTTAGTGCCATCAGGTTAGACACCCGAGCCACAAGACGGGGCTGCGCGGGTTGGCTTCATCTCGCAAGATCTCGCATCGTAGCTGGTGGCGATGGGAATCGAACCAAGCCTCGACGGCAGAGTGTTCTTCCCCTCCACCCGCATGCCCGGGGTAGGAAAGAACGGAAAGGAATCCATACGTTCGCAACCGACGAAACGCGACATCTAGGGCTACGAGCGTTGACTCTCGCTGCGTGATGATCGATTTATCCCCGAGTGGAAGATAACCGAGATTGAACATCACGACATCAAACGGCCTTGCGCCATGCGAAGCTTCCAGCTTCAGCGACTCGATGTAGTCATCGATCTTCGAATGACAACCAACCTGTAGATGAACAGAAGAGGCTAGGCCAGCGCGCTCCAGGCGTTCGCGGGTTGCGTCTATGGCAGAGGCTTGAAGATCGATCGCGAGTACACACCCTCGACCTTCCTCGGCGATCTCTGTTGTGAGTCTCGTAAGAAACTCGGTATCCCAACCATTCCCTGCCGTTGCATCCAGCGCGCAAAACTCTCTCCTCGCACCATGGCTGAGAACATGCTTCCGAATCCGCTCTTGGGCTTCAACCGTAAAATGCATAGAGATGTTGGCTATTTGAGGTACGAATGGAGGAGTGAGGGAGCGAAGCGTACAGAGCACGAGTCCGACGCGTCAGGACACCTCTAGCGTGGGTTACGCGTTCCTCACACTTCAGCTCACCGCTTACACCTTACACCTCACCGCTTACTCCCCCGTACTTGGGGACTGCGGGTTCTTTGATATCTTTCAGGAGTCGTTGAATAACCTTGTCGGCGGTCATTCCTTCTGCTTGGGCCTGGAAGTTCGTTGCGAGTCGGTGCCGGAGAACGGGGATTGCGATTTTGCGAATGTCTTCGATGGCAACGCTGAATCTTCCATCCATCGCAGCCATCGCTTTCCCGGCTTGGATCAGGAACTGCCCCGCGCGGGGGCCGGCGCCGAAGTCGAGCAATTCTTTGACGAACTCGGGAGAAGCGGGATCGCCTGGGCGCGTCGCACGGACCAAAGCGACGACATACTTCACGATAAAGGGACTGACGGCGACACTTGCGACGAGCTTTTGGATATTCATGATCGCCCGCGCCGTGAGGACTTTATTGATCTCAGGGCGATCGCTTCGAGAGGTCGATAGGAGAATCTTTTCTTCCTCGTCAACGCTCGGGTACCCCACCTTGATATTGAACATAAATCGGTCGAGTTGTGCTTCGGGAAGAGGATAGGTCCCTTCTTGTTCGATCGGGTTCTGCGTCGCGATGGTGAAGAATGGTTCCGGGAGCATGTAGGTTTGGCGCCCGACCGTTACCTCACGCTCCTGCATCGCTTGGAGCAAGGCGGCTTGGGTTTTGGGAGGGGTTCGGTTGATTTCGTCGGCGAGGAGGATGTTGGTGAAAATCGGTCCCTCGACGAATCGGAATTCACGTTTACCGTTTGCATCTTCCTCAAGGACGTTCGTTCCGGTGATGTCCGAGGGCATCAAGTCAGGGGTGAACTGAACCCGCTTGAAGTTCACGTCAAGGATCTTTGCAAGAGACGCAACCATCAAGGTCTTCGCCAAGCCAGGAACCCCTTCGAGAAGGCAATGCCCGCGAGTGAAGATCGCAGCGAACAACTGTTCGATCACCTCGTCTTGCCCAACGATCGCCTTGGCCAATTCACTCTTCATCTGGTCGCGATGCTCTCGAAACTCGCGCAGGAGATCGCCGATGCTTTTTACAGGTTTTCCAGTGGGTGCGTTCGACACGGGGGATTCCATGGTGTGTGGCCCTCAAGCGCGCGCCGCAAACAGTGCGACGACGAAAACTCGAAGACGTCGGCGGCCATTTTCGCGACAATGGCTCTTGGACACAAGATGGCTGGCAGGCTTGAGGGATGAGGCTTGAGACTTGAGGAAGAGAAGAAGGGGGGAACCACGAATCGTACGAATCTTACGAATAGGCTTGAGGAAGAAGAGCGCTTCACCCTTAGCCTTGACC
>CAYMXM010000169.1:0-9283 GCA_964394065.1 uncultured Pirellula sp.
GTCCCTGAGGCACGAAGGGCGTGCTGTGAGACCTGGGATGGATGTCTGGTTGCCAACGCTATCCCGCGCTTAGGCCACGGGTTGTGATTGTCGCGCCTTCGCTTACGCTGGGAGAAGCAGCGCGGCTTTTCTAAGGACTTCCAGAACCTTTTCCACCGTGGACTTTGTCACCGTCGGCATATCAATTTTGCCATCTCCCTGGACATTGACATTCACCTTCCCCGAATCGATCAAACTGTTGAGGAACGCAGCAATATCCTGTTGACTCTTCGTTCCATCGATCGACGGAAGAAGCAACCGGGTAAGGGCATCGGGACCAAACATTCCATGTCGCAAGGTGGTAATCGCTCCACCACCAGTCGCTTGGTATCTAGCCAGTGGCGATACAGAGGGCTTCTCGGAAACCGCAGTTGTAAAGCGATCCTTCACGAGCTTGCACTCGATATCGCCTCGCACCAGAAGCTGCATCAAATTGGAGGAAATCACATTGCTTAACGAAGCCTCTTGCGTGGCTCCTACGGTCAACGTCTCGGCCAGTTTCTTCTGAACATCTTCTCGGATTTCGCCGATCGTTTTCGCGGCAGGCCAGGATTCTCCGATCGATAGGATCAAAGCCTTCAAGACTGGGTGCTTGGTTTGCAACTTGCGACCGTTGGCACACTTGAAGGTCACCTCTTTCTCCGGAGAAAGGAGTTCGTGCGCTTCGACCTCTCCCTCCACACGTATGTTCCCGGTGAAGTATCCATCCTGGATTCTTTCCAGATCCAAGTTGCGATTTAGTTTTACCCCTTCGCGGCAAACAAGAGATTGTCGGAACATTCGGTTCGTAACGAAGTCTGTATACTGGCCTCGATGGTGAACGTCATTGGTAAGTTTGGACAACGCTTCCGCTGCTTTGGTTGGCAAATTGTTAGTCACCATACTTGCCAAGCTGGATTCGCCGAGGAATTGCAATTTATGGTTCTTGGCCATCTCGACAAACTCGTAGAAGAACATGGGGCGATTGTTCTCTTCCAAATGCTCGTGAAACAGGTAGGAATCAGGGTGTTTCGCGAGTAGATCGAGCTCGGATTTGACGATTTTCGCATAAGGAGTTTCCTGCCCTTCGGTGCTCTCGACCAGGAAATTCAGGAGCGCACGCGCTTGTTGAATCTTTCCTTTCGGCTCTTGGATGTTCCCGACGTGGTGAAGCATCATTTGGCGGATCATTCCGCGCATAAACCAACCGGGATAGCAGTTGTAGCTGATGTATCCCACCCCGTTGTCGGTCAGCCGCTCTTGACATACTTCCAGGATCCGTTGCTGCGCAAACGGGGGAACCCAGGAAAACACACCGTGGCAAAGGATATAGTCAAACTGACCAAACGACTCGTCGATACTCTGGAAATCTTGGGCGCGAAGCGAGATGTTTTTGAGGCCGAGCGCCTCGACAATTTTCTTTCCGTCGTCGATTTGGCGACTCGACAGATCGACCCCAACGACTTCGCAATTCGGCATCTGCGCCGCCAGTGGAATGATATTCCCACCTCCCGCGCACCCTAGCTCCAGGACGCGAGCATTGTCAGGTAGCTTGGCCTCAAGCTTAAACAACCTTGCAAGCGTATAGATATGGTCCGGATGAGTCGCTTCAAACGGATGGCTTGGGTAGGGAATTTCATCATAAGAGTAGGACGTTTCATCCATCTGGATTTCACCTTTCAATGAACTATCAACTGGGTTCGATCGCTACGGCTAGCGGCCCCGCATTATAGTTTGGCTCTGCGCGCCCGGTCGAACAGAATTCAACCAAATTCCCCTTTGCCCCAGAGCTCCCCCTCGCAAGCGTTCGATTAAGCCGATTGCTCCGATCAGGAGGGGGGCGAGGCCCGAATCACAACCCGTGACGTAAGCGAGGGATAGCACTGGAAACTAGGCATACCATGCCAGGTATCCCAGCACGCCCTCCGCGTCCCCTGAGGTTAACTTAATGCACCACGGATAAGAAGAGGCTAAAGCCTTAAGGGGCCAAGTGTCAGTCAAAAGAGGTCAGAAGAGGGGGAGCCTAGCCTGACTTACCCAAATTACGATCTTTTCATCAGGCCTCCCCAAAGGGGAGGGTTACGTCTACACCTTATCACTCACAGCGGTAAGCTCACCGATTACTCAGGTGCATCGATGTGGGCTTGGGTTGCGGCTTGGAGGAGTTTCGAGAGGGCGCGGGCTTCGAGTTGTCGCACTCGCTCCTTCGTCACTCCCATCACTTCTCCCACTTCCTTCAACGTGAGAGGCTCGAACCGATGGTCTAGACCGAACCGTCGCACGATGATCTGCTGCTCCCGTTGATCCAACGTGTGAAGGATCTTCTGGATCTGATCGGTCCGAATCGCTTGGTCGATCTCAAGGGCAAAGTTGTCCGCGCGCCTGTCTTGTTGGAAGTCGAACACTTCTTCGGAACTCGTTCGGAACCGATCCTGATGCTTGAATTCATCTGGAATCGTTCGTGCAAAGTTCTTCATGATCGCCCAGGAAGCATACGTGCTGAACTTGTTTCCTCGAGAGTAGTCGAACTTCTCGACCGCTCGGATGAGGGACATGTTTCCATCGCTGATCAATCCGAAGAAGTCTTCGTTCGGGGACAAGTGACGTTTCGCGATCGATACGACCAGTCGCAAGTTCGATTGAACGAGCTTGTTCTTGACGTCGACCGATTGCTCCACCAGTTTTTCGATTTGCTCCATCATGGCGACGGAGGGGGATTTCAGATCGAGGCTGGCTCGCAACTCGTTGGCAGCATGCTTCAAGTAGTTCATCTTTCGGAAAAGATGATACTCTTGCTCGCGGGTCAAAAGAGGAACATCGTACATCGCTGCCAAATAGGCAGGGATCCCGGAAGGAGCCTTCATCTTGCGAGGCGTTTCCGTCGTAGCTGGAAGTTCAGCCAAGATTTCATCGACCATCGATTCATCTTCGAACACTGGGTTCGGGATATAGTCGAGAGGCAGTTCCATCAATTTGGCAGCTCGTTGTTCGTTCAGAATACGAACGATGCTCCCACGGGTGCGTCGATACCTTTTGGCGAGAATTACCGTCGAGACCCCACGATGATGCTGCTGATAAAGCGCTCGTTTATCTTCGTCGGTCAATACATCGCGTTGTTCTGGGAAAACGGCCATCGCTGGGAACTGTTGATCGAACTTCTTGATCGTGTAACGGATCGTTTCGGTGCTACGACCTACATCGCGTCCTACCGTTCGGGCGACTTGGGACAAGTTTGCACCGGTGGCGGCGATTCGGCGTGCGCGGTCGATGATGTCATCCCGCTCTCCGTCGGAGAGTTGGCTGAAGCGTTCTCCTCGCTGCACACGATTTTTGTTTTGGGAAACGAATCGCTCGACGCTTGAGTGCAAAAAGCCGACTCGCTTTCGCCCCTCGCTCAGAAAACGTCGCGAGACCAAACCTTGATCCCGCCATCGAGAGATCGTCTTGGTGGAAACGTTGAACATCTTGCTGAGATCTTCAACGGTGTGAACCGGTTCGGACGCTTCCTCGACCCGTAGATTCATCGAATCGGTGATATCTTCGACAAAGAGTCGGAGATCGTGCAACGCATCGTTCCCTTTAATCAATCGATACCCCGTGCCGTCAGGACGGACGTTGGTCACCCGAAAGAAGAGAAAGTCGTAAGGATAGTCGCGATTAGGATCCAGTTCGATGAGCAGCTTTTCTGCGCGGTCCGCCTGCTCAATTCGCTTGCCACGCGGCGCGAATTTGATCTGCTGATCACGAAGTTCTCGAAGTTGTGCGATTCTGTAATCACTATTCATTGCTCTATTTCCCTACTGCGAAGTCGAATTCGTTCGATCCCTGCGGCTCCCAACCGCCTCGCTCGACCTCACCGAACGGGTCACAACTCAATCGTTGAGCTGCTTGAACCCATAAGCCCCTTTGGGGGGCTCGTTAAAACCTACTGGCTGGTCGCTGCGAGTTAGTTGTCCGCCTGACACCTAGTTATTCGCCTCGACCAGGGACACCCTCGGTCACTCCCATCCAATCTTTTGGAGCTTTTCCAAAAGTATTGGACGGACCTAATTGACCGTTGGTTCGCCTTTCCTCGTAACAACAAGCAATTTGTGGGCCATTGGGGGAGTTTGAAGTGAGAAGTTTGAAGTTTGAAAAACCGAAAAAAACGGGGTGCGTCCTCCCATCACAACCCGTGGCGTAAGCGAGGGATAGCGCCGCGAGTACACGTAGCTCTTGTCGGTAACATTTCGTCGCCGGGTGGCACGCTCAGAGCGCAGCGATGGGCGTGGAGGACTTCTTGGAACATTGAGAATAGCCTCAAAACATCACGCCCATCGCTGCGCTCTGAGCGTGCCACCCTTACACTGGGCCTTTAACACCGATGTCTCAGCCCCCCCCTCTCCTCTTTTCAAACTTCAAACTTCGCACTTCAAACTTCCAATCCCCCTTCCCTTCCCCCATAGCGGTCGGCCAAGTAAAATAGTACCGTCCCACCGGAAACTTTCTTTCCACACCCAACTCGAACTCCCGTTCGTAGTTCCCCCTCCTTCCGCGCTCAGCGCATGAGTTGATCTGTGAACTGTCGCATTTTGAGAATCAGCGCCGTCAGTTTTGCGGGCATTTCCGTAGCTACCTGCTTCCTGAGCAGCCTGGTTGCTTGCTGGGGAAGCGATGACGAGGGGAAGTGGAAACGTGGCGAAGCGATCTACCGGGATCAATGCGTTTCTTGCCACGGGAATCTCGGCGAAGGTGTCGACGGGGGATACACCAGTCCCTTGGTCGGCGATGCGACCGTCAGCGAACTGGCCAAGGTGATTCACGACACGATGCCCGAAGGGGAACCGGAAACCTGCGTTGATGAGGATGCTTTGGCAGTGGCCCAATACATCTACAACACCTTCTACAGCATCGAGGCGCAGAACAAGCTCAATCCTCCTCGCAAAACCTTCGCGCGGTTGACTGCCAACCAACTGAGACAAAGCTACTCCGATCTTTTCGGACATTTTTCAGGAACCCCCGATCTCCAACAGGAACGAGGAGCGCGGGCGAGCTATTTCGAGGGGGAACGGTTCAATAAAGAGAAACTGAAGATCACGCGGATCGATCCTACGATCGAGTTTGATTTTGGTCGTGAAAGCCCCGGGGAGGGAATCCCTGCCGACTCCTTCTACATCTATTGGGAGGGGAGCCTTTTGCCGGAAAAGAGCGGCATGTACGAAATCGTCGTCAACAGCACTTGCTCCTTTCGCTTCAGCCTAGGCTCTTTGAATCGCTCCTTTATCGACAATCATGTTCAATCGGGGGATCGGACGGAGTTTCGGCAGCCGATCTACCTCACGGCCGGAAGGCTCTACCCGTTCAAAATCGACTTCATCCAACGGAAGAGAAAAACGGAGTCTCCCCCTGCGAACATTCGGCTCTCCTGGGTTCCCCCGTTCGGGGCGGAGGAAACGATTCCTCAAAGAAACATCGTCGCTTTCACGGCCCCCTCCGCTTTTACCCTCCAAGCCCCGCTCCCACCGGATGACCGGAGCTACGGGTTTGAGCGAGGCATCGCCGTCGACCGGCAATGGGATGAGTCGACTACCGCCGCTGCGATCGAGTTTGCACAGATCGTGTCGAAAGAACTCTATCCCGGCCCCAGAGCGCGTCGCGACAACCGCAACCAACCGGATGAGAACCGGTCCCGCCTCCGTGGATTTCTGCATGAACTCCTTTCGGTTGCCTTCCGAAGCGAGTTAGAACCGGAAGTCGCGGCTGTCTACATCGATCAACAGCTCGACCAGGAACCCGACGATGGGGAGGCGATCAAAAGGGTTTTGCTGATGGGGCTCAAATCGCCACGCTTTCTCTATCCTCTCATCGATGTGGATAAGTCAGCCTCTCGGCGCGCCGCAAATCGTCTCGCTTTAACCCTCTACGATTCCCTTCCGGCAGACCCCTGGTTGTTGAAAAAAATAGAAAAAGGGGAATTGGAGAAAGAGTGGCAGATTCGAGACGTCGCAAAGCACATGATCGCCGATTATCGGGCCCAAGCGAAAATTCGGGAAATGCTCTGCGAGTGGCTCGCTCTTGGCCAGGAGAAGGAAATTACGAAGAGCAGCACTCACTTTCCTGAATTTAGTTCGCAACTTTTTCAAGACCTGAAAAACTCTTTCAATGCCCAGCTGGAGGAGATTGCGTTCGGCGCGGAAAGCGACTACCGGCAGCTTTTCTTAGCCAAGTGGGCCTATTCCAATCCTCGCATCGCCTCCTTTTATGGGGAGGAATGGAAAGTTCCCGACGAAAACCTAAGGGCTCTGCAGCGCGTGGAACTCAAGGGGGACCAACGGTTTGGGATTCTAACCCACCCGTTCTTGATGAGTGGCTTAGCCTACCATGATTCGACCTCTCCAATCCACCGCGGAGTTTTCGTCATCCGCTACCTCCTAGGGAGAACCCTTCGTCCACCCAATGATGCCTTTTCTCCTTTGAGCCCCGATTTGCATCCGGAACTGACGACTCGGGAGCGGGTCGCGCTCCAGACGGGGGCGGACAACTGCCAAGTCTGTCACATCCGGATCAATCCGCTAGGTTTCGCCCTCGAGAATTACGATGCGGTTGGCCGTTACCGAACGACCGATCGGAACAAGCCGATCGATGCGACCGGGGAATATCGGAGTCGGGATGATCAACAGGTCACTTTTGGCGGGGCCAAAGACCTAGCGGAATACCTGGCCGATTCCCCCGACGCGCATCGCGCTTTTGTGACCCGTGCGTTCCAGCATTTGGTGAAGCAGCCTCCCGACGCGTTTGGGCCTGATATATTAAACAAACTAACCCACAAGTTCGTGGAGAGTCGATACAATATCAGCCAGCTGGTGACTGAGATCGCAGTCATCGCCTCCCTCCCCCCCGCCTTACCTACCCAAACGACTGCTACGGAGAAATAGCATGAGCCCAATCACCAACCGCCGTGATTTTCTGGCAAAGACTGGCGTGAGTGTCGCCGCAGCGAATTTCCTTTTCACACTCCCAAGTTTGGGATGGGCTGCTTCCTCGGGAACTCCTAAGAAGAAGCGACTCGTCTTTATCTTCAGCCCGAACGGCGTCATCCCCCAACACTTCTGGCCTGAGAAACTCGGTGCCGATTTCGATTTGAAGCGAATCCTGCAGCCCTTTGCAGATTTTAAGAGCCGCATGCTAACCCTCCACGGAGTTTGCAATCGCATCCAAGGAGATGGAGATGGACACATGCGAGGGATGGGGTGTCTCCTGACTGGAATCGAACTCTTCCCTGGGGATGTCCAAGGGGGCTCGGATACGCCAGCTGGTTGGTCCAAAGGAATATCGATCGATCAGCACATCAAGAACCATCTACAATCCAACCCCGAAACGCAAACCCGTTTTGGCGCCTTGGAGTTTGGGGTGATGGTACCTGAGAGAGCGGATACTTGGACGCGCATGTCCTACTCGGGGCCTAATCAACCTGTCGCGCCGATCGACAATCCCTATCTGATGTTCGACAAGCTCTATGGTCAGACCAAGAATCGAGAACTCTTAGCGAGCGTCCTCGACGGTTTGAGCGAAGACTTCCGAAAGGTGGAAAGCTTGATCAGCAGCGAAGATCGCCGCATCTTGAACGACCATTTGGAGATGGTTCGCGAGTTAGAGGTCGAACTTAAATCCGAACTGGCGATGAACGTGAAGTCGGAGGATGTCGATCAAGCCAAGGAAGTGGGGCACGCGGTCCCCGAGCTTCCACCGAACATCCAACGGGTTAACGACAACATCCCTCAGATCACCAAGATGCAGATGGACATGATGGTGAATAGCTTCGCAGCCGATTTTGCACGGGTTGCGACTTTCCAGATCACCAACTCAGTCGGTGAACCGAAGATGCGTTGGTTGGACATCGAGGAAGGGCATCATCATCTCTCCCACGAACCCGACTCCAACGAGGCCGCTTACGAGAAGCTGATCAAGATCAATACTTGGTATGCAGAGCAGGTCGCTTACCTAGCGAAGCGATTGGCAGAAACCCCCGAGCCCGATGGACAAGGAAGCTTGCTCGACAACACGACATTGGTTTGGACCAATGAACTCGGTAAGGGGAATTCGCATACACGAAACAACATCCCCTTCGTACTCATCGGTGAAGGGTGCGGTTTCAAGATGGGACGCGCCTTAGACTATAAAGGTGTTGCCCACAATCGCTTGCTCATGAGCTTCAGCGAAGGAATGGGCTGCCCCGTGAAGAGCTTCGGCAACCCCGATTACTGCGGAGACGGAACACTGCCGGATTTAATTGGGTAAGCAGTGAGCAGTGCGATGTAAGGTATAAGCGATGAGGGGTAAGGTATAAGCGGTGCGGGGTAAGGCGGTGGGCGCGAAGCGTCCTCCCATCACAACCCGACGCGTAAGCGAGGGACAGCGTTGCGAGTGAACGTAGCCCTTGTCAGGAATGTCTCAAAGCTGGGTGGCACGCCTCAGAGGCACGAAGGGCGTGCTGTGAAATCTTGCATTGGATGCGTGGTTACCGGTACTGTCCCTCGCTAACGCGTCGGGTTGTGATTGTGGCCCGGGCGAGACGCCCAGGCCACGTTGCCAACCTCTTTCTCCCTTACTTTTGCAACCCGAATGCATACAAGCGATTTCGGTTGGCGATGAAGATCTTATCGTTGGCGACAACGGGTGTGGTGTAGAGCGCGGAACCTAGATTGATCTCCGCGAGAAGTTTCATCTCGGTCGAGAGTTCGAAGATCGTGATGTCCCCATCCTCGTCTCCGATAAAGATCTTCCCATCGGCGATCAAAGGCGAAGCCCAGGAGGCAGCGAACATATCATGGGTCCAATGAGCCTCCCCTGTCTTTGCGTTCAAACAGTGCACCAAACCGCTGAAGTCGGCGATCACTAGGATATCGTTCTTGATCGCCGCCGTTCCACAAGTCCGATGCATCGTGGTTTCGAATTCGCTCGGATCGCTTCCCACGTAATGCCAAACCGCTGCCGAATTGGGATTGTCTCGCTCCAGGTCTCCAGCCGCCGGATCCATCGCTTGACGCCGCTTATGGGGAACGATTTCGTTGGGGTTTGTGGAGTTATAAACGAGGGTTGGACTGACGTCCCCTCGCTTGGTCGGATCGATTGCCCACAAATGCCCTGCACCTTCCCCGTGCTCGGGATCCTCCCCAACAGCGACATAGACAAGCCCGTCATAGAGGACCGGCGTCGCGATGATGTGATTGCGAGTCGCTCCGTTGAGGCGATAAACCGAGTCTTTGGGATTGCAGTCGAATTTCCA
>CAYMXM010000170.1:0-9274 GCA_964394065.1 uncultured Pirellula sp.
GCCCCGGTCGGACAAGAAGCGAATCAGAGAACGAAACTTGCGCAAACCTAAATCCCCACAACACCAACTTTTTGACAGCCCGGGTAACGATGATTGACTCGTTATCTCGATCTAAGATGGAAGCAGCGACCACTTCACACACCCTACGACTATCCCTCGCTTACGCGTCGGGTTGTGATTTGCGTGACCTAACCCAACCGTTTCGACAGAGCGAAAAGATCTCCGCCGCGGAGGGTTCCTTCCAGTAGCTCGGGAATCTTTGCCGGGGTGCATGCGAAACAAGGAATCCCGATCGACGTGAGTTTCTTGGCAAGAGACTCGTCGAAGCATGGCTTCCCGCTGTCGGAAAGAGCGAGGAGACAAAGACACCGAACTCCACTCTCGACCATCTCGGTGAGTCGCCGCACCAACTGACTTTGATTTCCCCCCTCATACAAATCGGTTATCATGATGAATAAGGTGTTCGCTGGCTCCTCGATGAACTTCTCGCAATAGGCGACCGATTTGTTGATATCGGTTCCCCCTCCCAGCTGAACGCCGAAGAGCATGTTCACGGGATCGTTTCCACACTTCTCGGTCAGATCGACGACTTCGGTATCAAAAGCGATGACATGCGTTTTCAATGCAGGAATCGAAGCAAAGATGGAACCGACGATCGATCCGTAAACTACGGAATCAGCCATGGAACCACTTTGATCCATGTCGACGATGATGGTCCAGTGATTCGTTTTGTGCGCTCGAGAATAAAAGTAGACCCGTTCCGGGACGATGGTCTTGAGCTCCGGGCGATAATTTTTGAGATTCCTCCCGATCGTCCACTTCCAATCGATCGAGGAAGCCCGAGGGATGGGAGAATGATCTCTTCGATTGAGAGCGCCGAGTACCGCCTGCCGTATATTTTGCTCCAGTTCTAGTTTGATTCGATCCACGACCGATTGAACCACCATTCTCGCGGTCTCTTTGGTCCGTTCCGGGATCTGCCCACTCAAGGAGATCAACGTTCCCACCATTTGAACATTGGGCTGCACATTCTTTAAAGTCTCCGGTTCCATCAAGAGCTGTTTCAGTCCCTTGCGCTCGATGGCGTCTTGCTGGATGACCTGTACGACATCTTCTCGGAAATAAGTCCGAATATCTCCCAACCATTTCGCAAGCCGCGGAGAGGAGCCGCCAAGCCCCGCACTTCGAGCCCCACCACCGCTCATGGATGAGGAGTCGTCGTAGATCGCCGCGAGGGCTTCGTCCATCTCGTTTTGCGCTGCGCTCAACGTCGCCCCACCGCAACAATCTCCCAGCGCGTCCGACGCCGATGGACCTAAGATCAATCGCCATCGCTGGACTCTCGTATCGTTTTCCTGTGTCATCGTTATTCGCGGTTGATTTGGGGTTGAGCAAGCAAGAAGTGATAGTCCTATTGTAGGATGTGTGAAGTGGTCGCGGTTTCCATATCAGCTCCAGATCGCATAGCAACCACTTCTCTATCGCAATCACGTTCGCGGGCAAAGCGACCACGAAATCACAACCCGACGCGTTAGTGAGGGATAGCGCTGGCAATCACGCATCCAATGCAAGATCCAACAGCACGCCCTTCGTGCCTCAGGGACGTGCCACCCGGCGCCCGAGATGTTCCCGACAAGGGCCACGTTTACTGGCGCCGCAGTCCCTTGCTAACGCGTCGGGTTGTGATGGGTGGGCGCTACGCTCTCTGCCAAAAAGGTTTTATTTTCTTAAAAACTTAATACATGCCGGGGATGGTGCTGTGATTACGGAGTTCGCGTCTTTCAGCTCGCCGGTCTCACTGTCGATTGCAAAAGAGACGATGCTGTTGCTTTGTTGATTCTCGGCGAGCAAATACCTACCGTCGGGGGAGATTCGAAAATTGCGAGGAGTCTTTCCCTTTGTCCCCGTGTGGCCAAGGGGTTGCAGTTTTCCTGTCTCGCGATCGACGGCGAACGATGCGATGGTGTCATGCCCTCGGTTGCTACCGTATAGAAACTTCCCCGACGGATGGAGCAGTATCTCCGCTGTCGAATAACTGGGGTCGGAGGCTCCGTCCGGAAGAGTGCTCACCGTTTGGATTCGCTCGGGAGAGTTTCCACCGTTCCATGCGAAGAGAGAAATCGTCATATCCAACTCGTTGATGACGTAGATGAATTTGTGATCGTTCGAAAAGACAAAATGGCGAGGACCTGCGCCGGGAATGAGGTTCAAGTCTTTGGACGGAGCTGAAACGAGGAGCCGCTTCTGTCGGTCGATTTCGTACGCCACGACTTTATCGACTCCCAAGTCCGCTACCAACAGATGCTTGCCCGATTGATCCCAAACAGAGCAATGGGCATGGGGGCGAGACTGACGCGACGGGTTCGCTCCCTTTCCCTGGTGTTCTACTCGATGCGAGTTGGGCTCAAGCTCGCCGGTTTCCCGAATGGGATAGAGGACAGCGCTCCCTTTGCCATAGTTTGCTACCAGGACGAACTCCCCTTGGGGATCCACCGAAACATGGCAAGCGACATCCAAGGGAATCGGTTGAGAACTCTGCTCCTTGAGGGCTCCAGCTTTCAACTGACTTAGTTCCCCGCTGTCCCAAGTAAAGGAGACGAGCTGTCCAGGTGAATCGCTTCGAGGTGGATTGGCGACTCCTACGGCGTAGAGAACATTCAGTCGAGGGTGTTGAACAAAGAAGTTGGGCTTCTCCAACTGGGCGACCAACACCGGTTCCTTCATTTTTCCTTCCGTATCGAGCTGGCTCGCATAGATCCCGGGTCCATACCCTCCGATGAGAAAAGTCTCCTCGCTCGATTCGAGGTTCATTGCAGAAAGGTTCCAACAGCAAAAGCTATAAACACAAAGTAGCACCTGAGTGAAACGATGCCAATGACGAGTGTGCAGCATGATTGTATTCGCTTTCTTTCTGTTCGATGGTTTTGGGGATGAGGATGTTTATTTGAACCCGTGGGAGAGGGCGCGCATAGTAGGTTGTGAACGCGAACGAAATAATCGTGGCCCGGGCGTCTCGCCCGGAGGAGATATCGCAACGTCGCCCTCAGCAGGCCTGACGCATCGGTGTTGAGTGGGCGGACACGAAGCGTCCACCCATCACAACCCGTGGCGTTAGCGAGGGATAGCGTCGCGAGTACACGTAGCCCTTGTCGGGAATATCTCAGGCGCCGGGTGGCACGTCCCTGAGGCACGAAGGGCGTGCTGTGAGACCTGGGATGGATGCCTGGTTGCCAGCGCTATCCCTCGCTTACGCCACGGGTTGTGATTTTCGGGCGTCGCTTACGCGTCGGCCCAACATCCCAAACACCTCATATTCGCGCCGATGCGTCAGACCACCCTCGCCCTTGATTCGTAAGATTCGTCCGATTCGTGGTTGTTCCCCCCTCCTCGCACCAAGTAGGATGAACCGCTCGGAGGGAAAATGGAGATCGCTTGGGAAAATAATACTTTTACTTGGATTGTTCTAGCAGTTGGCATCTTGGGGAGTTTGCTCGTCGCGCGATGGGTGGCTCGCGAGACGGCTGCGATCGGGTCTCCCTGGAATCGACTTCTCCCGGCGCTTCGCGCCCTTTGCTTTTTCCTATTGGTCTTAATGATCGCAGAGCCCACCCTCTCCTATCGCTTCACCGATGGCGAGCTAAGTCGCGTTGCGATCCTCGTGGATGATTCTCAAAGCATGGGGATCCGAGATCGTCAGGAATCCTCCCCTCGATACGACCTTGTGTGGAATACATTACAAACCGATGCACCCGGGGGAAAGAAGATAGGTCTTCTTGAAAAGTTGTCTTCCTACCACCATGTGGAGCTTTACTCCATCTCCGGAGTTAGGATTTGGGATAGCTTGGCACCTCGATCTCGCGAAAGTGAGTTTTCGATTCTTAGGGAAGAGAAAGCAAACGGGGCCAAGTCACCTCTAGGGATTGCACTTCGAGAGATCCTTCGACAACCCGACGTTCATTGGGATAGCGTTGTCCTCTTCTCGGATGGAGAGAGCAATGAGGGAGTAAGCCCCGAGGATGTGGTCGCATCGAGTGGAGAGACGGTTCCTATCTGGACCGTTGGGGTCGGTTCGACGGACGAACCTCCTGATCTTGCGATTACTTCTGTCGAGGTTTCGTCGAACGTTCGCAAAGAGGATTTGTTGCGAGGGGTCCTTCGAATCAAAGAATGGTTACCGGGGGGAACTCCCTATCGAGTTCAAGTATCTCACGGCGGCAAAGAGATTTGGAGCAAAACAGTCGCTTCAGAGCAACGGGGTGTTTATGAACTCCCTTTTGAGTTTCCCGTGAAGGAGCTGATCGAGGAGTTGGAGCTATCGGC
This sequence comes from uncultured Pirellula sp., assembly GCA_964394065.1. Lineage (GTDB taxonomy): Bacteria > Planctomycetota > Planctomycetia > Pirellulales > Pirellulaceae > JBKCUI01. The sequence continues at coordinate 4,321 of CAYMXM010000170.1, forward strand.
AACGGGATCTGCGGAGAGGCGATCTTTTCCGATCGATCTCACCTGCGAAGTGAAGACGGCCCATGAAGAGATTACTCTTTCGAACAATCGTATCGACACTTCGACTTGGGGGGGATTGCGAGCCAACCGCGTGTTGATGCTGGACCCTTTGGGGGGATGGGAGACTCGCTACATTCGCAATGCGCTCGATCGGGATCCAAGCTGGGAGGTGCAGGGTGTTCTCGGTCCTGCAGCCTTTTCCCAACCGTTCTTTCCACAACGCCCCTCGGACTTGTTGACGTTCGATTTGGTGATTGCTTCCGTCGGTGCAGCCGAGTATCTATCCGAGGAGGATGCGCGTCGATTGCATGATTATGTTGTCTATGGAGGGGGAGGGATTGTTTGGATCGATAGCACCAAGGTCAGCGACACCTTTCCAACGAAGATTGCCAATCTGCTACCCGTCACCTCGCGCGATTCGAAAATCGACGAAGGGGAGGTTGAAGCCTTGGTCCCCGAGTCTGCCAAGCGAGAATCACAGCTTCTCAGCTCTCTGAGATTGACGGCCATCGCCCAGCGACAACCTGCTTTTTGGTTTGATAGCGATCTCGCAATCAATCAACAAGTATGGAGTCGACTTCTCCCCCCGAACACCCTTCGCCATCTTCAATTGAAACCTGGAGCGGAAGTACTCTTGGAAGGAGTTGGACCATCCAACACGGTTTACCCTCTCTTTATTTTCCAGAGGTTTGGGCAGGGGAGAGTGAACTACTTAGCGACCGATGAAACTTGGAGGTGGCGCTACGGGGTTGCTGATTTGTATCACCAGCGGTTTTGGAATCAGATCGCAGAATGGAGCATGCGTCCTCCCTTCATCGTGCGAGGTGAACAGGTCGCCATCGACGCAGGAAAACGTTTGGTCAACGTCGGAGATGAGGTCCTGGTCCGCGCCCAAGTTTTGAACGAAGAAGGAACGCCAAGCCCTCTAGCGAGCATCCCGGTCAACATCTTCCATGATGGCCGACTTCTTTCGACTATTTCGTTGGCTTCCGTCGAGAAGAGTGAGGGGTTTTACGAAGGGAGTTTTACCGCAGGAGCCTGGAACGGAGAGTCGAATGAGAATGAAGAGGGTGAATACACCATTCAATTTCATCCGTCGGGACTCCCCGAAGAGGCGAAGTATATAGGGACTTCCATTTGGCTCGCTGGGGAGCGGAGCCGAGAGATGGATGCGCTGCGACAGGATAAAGAGCGCCTGCAAAAACTAGCGAGTCTCTCGGGGGGAGAATATCTAGTGCTCAGCGATGCGCATCAACTGATCAAGAAACTGGAGGGGAAGGTAAAAGGGAAACTGGCATCTATTTCGATTCCCCTATGGCAAAGCCCGTGGTGGTTCGGGCTTGTGATTGCGTTGCTTTGCGTGGAGTGGTGGGTGAGGAAACGCGTGGGGTTGCAGTGAGAGGGGAGAAAGGGGGAGACAACGCAGGGACGCAGAGAGGGGTGGATCTTGTCTGACCGGGGCTTGTCCCCGTCGGACACCGCTTTGGCGCACTAGCACGCGCAGCGCTTTAGAGTTCCGCTCCCCTCGCCCCGCTTCGGGGAGAGGATATCTTAAAGCGCGACGCGTTCTAGGACGCCACAGTGGCGTTCGGTAGAGGACGATTATGTCAGCTACTCAGGCACAATTCGTAGTTCTTCAAGCGATTCCAGACAAAGGGAGAAGCCTTCATCCCCTACACTGATTTCTTCGAGAAACTTCAGTTCTTCTGGCGTCAGGTAAACCTCGGCATCCTTGTTTGTCGTCATCCTACGCGAGAATAGATTTTTAACATGATGTAACTCTACATCTGACAACTCAAATTCCTCACACCAAAGTTCCAATGAATCCGAAGGTGGGAACATTTCTTTACAAACAATTCTCCCGCCGTTTTGTAGGAAGTCTTCATGTCCTCCGAAACACTCGGTCTTTGTTTCATTCCCCCAAAACAACGACGTAATTATTGGAACCGTCTTCCCTTCCCATACCTGCAATAGAAATTCAAGAGTTTCGTTTCTCCCTAATTTTGCCAAACTGCGGGGGAGATTTGAAAAGAGTTCGTCTGTGCAAATGAATCCTCCGTTTTTGAATGGATTCTTGTTGGAGTTTTCATCGAAGAATGCACCGACAAAGGAAATGCCATTCGTGATCTGAAAGGAAATGGTGCCTCGGCAGCCCGAGGCATTGTTGACAGAATAGTTGTTTTCAGACCATGAATGGGTAAAGGAAAAATCAGGCGCTCTCGCGGTGAATATGGCGTGCGCTACCGAACCTTGTACACATCCTTCCCAAAGTTGGCTTGCGGATTTGCATATGTGCATTAGTTGACTTTTCAGAGTGTAACTTGGTTTTTGTTTCTAGCGATTCAACCCCTCACCCCCAGCCCCTCTCCCCGAAGCGGGGCGAGGGGAGCTGATAATTTAAAACGCGGCGTTTTCGAGGACGCCAACTACACTTCTGGTGTGTTCCGTGGTCGCTCTTGGGTGCAAAGGTGATTGCGATAGAAAGGTGGCTGATGTGTCCTCTGAATTTGAGATGGATGCCGCGACCACTTCACACACCCTACGTTTCTTCCCTTACCTGAATCTCTAGCTTCCAAGACTCCTCGGAGCGAGTGCTCTTGCAAGAGAGTTCGAGCGTTCCAAGTTCGGTTACCTTTGCGTGGAACTGCACCGGAACCAAACCTGGGACTTCCGTTGCGGGTAGCTCCGTTTCCATCGGTGAGGTTTCATGAAGTTCTCCTTCCTCCCAAGACTTGAGCAGGTTGCCTGGCTTGTCCTCGGTTCGCATCGTACTGGAGAAGAATCGAAAGCGGGCTTTCTTTCCGGTTCGCAAGCCAACCTCTTTGCTTACGATATCACACTCGGTCCCCTCCTCCATTCCTTGGGGGACAACGCAGAGTGCGTGCAAGGGGCGGGGGATTCCTGGGATCGCTGGTCCCGAAGACTCGATCCCGATGTAATAGCTTCGCGCGGTCCCGCCACGAATTCGAATGCCTCCATGCTCCTTCGCCCATCCGTAATAAGCAGCTCCACAGGCGACCGCTTGATCGAGCTCCTCGATACCCCCGAGGACTCGTGGAGAAGCGGCATCCCCTCCTAGGCTCCAATCGGCAATGGTTTCGATCAGTCGGGTTCGGAATCCATCCGCGTTGAAAACCCCTCCGTTGAAAAGAAGATGAGAGACCGTTCCGCTCGAAGCTTGCGCAAGATGATCCCCCAAGAACGCGGCGATATGGCGAGTGATGGCCGAATCGGATTCGAAGGGGAGCCCGATTTCTTGAAAACCTGTCTCGCTCTCGTGCAACGGTCGGTCTTCTCGCCCAACCTTTGGAAAGAATCCATCGACCAATGTTGATTCGACGATCGAACGTTCAAGATCGATCGACACGGTACCTCCGATCAACTTGCTTCCACGTCCTAAGACGTTGAGAGGATAGCTTGCGGGAGCATTGGGTTTTAAGAGGGCTTCCTTGGCAAGTCGACAAGAGTGCCATAGCGAGATCGACTGCCACGCGTTGAGTTTTGTCCCCTTGGCAGCAAACAGTTGGGCAGCAACGTGTGCAAGGGTCAAATCCATGTTGTCGCCACCGACTAGCAAATGGTTCCCCACCGCAAGCCGTTTCAGTTGCAATTCCCCATCCTCTTCCACGACTTCGACGAGGGTCAAATCGGTTGTTCCTCCCCCGACATCGCAGACGAGGAGCGTATCGCTCTTTTTGAGCTCTTTCCGCCAGCTATCCCCTTGCGCAAGGATCCAGTTGTAGAGAGCTGCTTGTGGTTCTTCGAGAAAGACGAAGTCGTCGGGGAAGCCAGCTGCTGCGGCCGCGACTCGTGTTAGCTCCCTCGCATCGAGATCGAATGATGCTGGAACAGTGAGGACGATCTGTTGTTCAGCAAAGGGAGCGTCGGGGAACTGCAGGTGCCAAGCATCGATCAGATGGATCAAGTAAGCGGTAACCGCATCGACTGGCGATAGCTTGATCTCTGCCTCTTCGGAGTCCCAGGGCAACAAGGGAGATTGACGATCGACTTCGCCATGGCAAAGCCAGCTCTTCGCCGCGACGATACATCGATCCGGCTGTTCGCTCGCAACCCTTCGGGCGTATTCCCCGACCACTCCATGCGGGGCTCGAATTCCGGGGACGACGAACGATTCGTTGTCATCTTCGCGAACTCGAAGCAAAAAGGAAGGGAGAGATAGCCTCCGTTCGATCGTCCCAGGAGCGACGAGCTGCGGGATAGGGAGTACCGCAACCATGGGCTCGGTTTCTTCGAGTCCCGCGAACGCAACGACGGAGTTGGTGGTCCCGAGGTCGATTCCGATACAGAATTTTGCTGCCATCTAAACTTGGTCTTTCATTCGCCATTCATGCCTGTTTGGAAAACAGGCCCCATTTTGAACAGTTCTCGCCAAACGTCAGCTGCAAATTTGTCTTTTAAGGCTTTAGACTTTGGGCTTTAGACCCTAGGGGGGAATAACCACGAATCGGACGAATCTTACGAATCAGGGAAGAGGGATGAGGAAGAAGATGGCTTCACCCTTAGCCTGGGCTGTCAACAAGTTGCTGTTGTGGGGATATTGAATTGCGCAACTTTCGTTCCTTTATTCGCTTCTTGTCCGACCGGGGCTCGTCCCCGTCGGAGACCGCTTTGGCGCCCTAGCACGCACCGCGCGTTAGATATCTGCTCCCCTCGCCCCTAAAAGGGGCGAGGGGAGCAGAGATTAAAAGCGCAACGCGGGCGAGCCCCGATCGGACGGAAGAGCATCCAGAGGAATAAAAACGGACTCTCAAAAAACTATGTCAACACGAACTTTTTGACAGCCCACCCTTAGTCTGAGCTGCTCTGCGGCACACAACGGCTCAGTTTCAAAAAATTGGTCAACAGTTGATAACCGAACTCCGTCAAGATCGATTCGGGGTGAAACTGGACTCCG
>CAYMXM010000171.1:0-9272 GCA_964394065.1 uncultured Pirellula sp.
ACGGACCGCGTACATCGGTCATTCCTTCTCTCTTGAGGAACTGGCTCGCGGTCGTGAACAATGCGTTGGCGACCTCTTGGTCGTCGATCGCGTCGAAAAAACCGAAGAACCCTCGCTTCTCTTTGTAGCGTGTGTTGTGACCATGATTGATGAGCGCGACGATTCTGCCGACCGTCTCTCCGTTCCTCGTTGCGATAAACGCCTGCCCCTTCGCGTTCTGATAGAAGGGGTGTTTGCGGAAGCCGACCAATTCCTCCTGGTTCATCCGGATCGGAGGAATCCAGTTGGGGTCTCCCTTATAAAGGCGCCAAAGGAAATCCATGAACTCTCGTTTTTGGCTTCGAGTCTCAGCGGGCGAAACTTGGATGCTGCTCATTAGGCGGACTTAAAACGTGTTCAGAGACCTTGAAATACCGGGGGAGTGACTTAGGGCGGGTAGCATGATCGAACAATAATATACAAGATTTAAAGTCTCGAAAGATGGGCGGTGACGTAGGGTGTGTGAAGCTCTCGCTAATTAGGCTTGAGGGGCACGGCTGGATCAACTGCTGAAAGCCGGAACGTGCGGGTAAAGCTATAACGCATGGACGCAGAGAGGATATGCGGAGAGAAGTTATCCGTGTCCTCCGTGTAATCCGTGGTTCTTTTTCAAGCCTCAAGGCTCAAGCCTGCTTTTCCCCCAGAGGGCGGCTCCCATGGCGCCGGCGTCGTCGCCTAGTTTGGCCATCTTGATTTCGAACATTCCGTTGTAACTAGGCAAAACACTCTTTTTTGTGACTCGGTTTACCTCCTCCATGTAGATCTCTTCCAACGCTTCGACGAGTCCGCCGCCGAGGATGATGACTTCGGGGCAGAGAGTATGGACCAAATTGACGATCGCATAGCCGACGGTCTGTGCTGCTTTGCGGACCACGTTCTCTACCGCTTGGTCACCGTCTCGGATCGCTGCGGCCAGGACCTTGCTTCGAATCTGCGAAATGTCGGTCCCGGCAGCTCGGAGAAGATTTGGAGCTTCGCCGCGATACGCGAGCTTTGCACACTCGGCTGCGATCGCGAGTCGGCTCGCTTCACTCTCCAACGTTCCTGGTAGGTCCAACCCACTGGTTCGGTTCGTCGATGAGATCTTGGTGTGGCCGATTTCCATGCAGGAAGATTGCTTACCTCGAAGGATCTGACCTTCGTAGACGAAACCGCCACCGATCCCCGTTCCGGGAAAAATTCCCGCGACGCTTCGGGCTCCCTGTGCGGCCCCAGCACTGTATTCCCCAAAAACCCCAGCATCGACGTCGTTGAGGATCGAGACCGGACATTCGATTTCATCCTCGAGCATCGACGCCAAGGAGACGTTCTTCCACCCCAGATTGACAGCCACATTGACAACCCCCTTGTCCATATCGACCGGGCCGGGACAGCCGACGCCGAGCGATTTGATATTATCGACGGGGATTTCAGCCTCCTCAAACGTTTCACGGATCAAGGCGGCGATCCTGGCCACACCGGCTTGCGCCCCCTCGGTTCCTTTCGTTTTTTTCCTCTTTCTGGCAACGATTTTTTGCTTCTCGTCCATGACGACGCAAAGCATTTTGGTACCACCTAAATCAAATCCGCAATAAAGCTCGTTCATGTAGTTCACAGGAAGAGGAAGGGGAGTGGTTTCTCAACTTTTGGCCTGCAAGACGGCAGGTGTTGGTTAGAGTATAACTACAAACCGGGCGTTGCGCTATTTTGATATTTTTCCAGTGCGCACTAGGCTTGGAAGTTACCCTCACCGTTAAAGTCACCCTGCCCCACGGGGAGGGGCGATCCAACGGATCGGGGAGGGAGCGTGAAGTACAAAGTTTCCAACGAGGTTTTTGTTCCTAGCACTTCTACCCCTCACCCCCAGCCCCTCTCCCCTAAAAGGGGCGAGGGGAGCAGAAACTTAACTATGGGAGGGTGACATCTCCCTCTTACCCATCGATTCGTCAGTTCCTTCCCCCTATTTTCCACCCGCCCCGCCGACCCCTTTCTTCTTTGATTTTCATCGATTGACGGACCCTCTCATGAAGTTCACTCGCCAAACTCTCCCCGTTGCTACTAGCTTCTCTAGCTTCCTCCTTGCGATGCTGACTGGTCTCCAAGGGACTTGCTTCGCGCAGCGCGACCTAACCGATATCCCCGTTCCCAATGCGGCAGAGGAACTAGCCACCTTTCAGCTGGGGGATGGTTGGTCCGCGCAGCTCTTTGCCGGGGATGAGGTGAAGCTCGCCAAACCGATCCAAATGAACTTCGACAACCATGGGCGGTTGTGGGTTGCCAGCAGCGAAACCTACCCCCAAATCGTTCCGGGAGAACCTGCGAACGACAAAATCATCATTCTCCAAGACACCGACAACGATGGTGTTGCCGACAAAACCGTCGTCTTCGCTGATGGGCTCCTCATCCCAACCGGTGTGCTACCCGCGAACGATGGGCCCAGCGCCAGCGCGTTCGTCGTCAACAGCGACAAACTGGAATACATGGTCGATCGTGATGGTGACTTGGTCGCCGACGAACGGCACGTGATCCTTTCCGGATTCGGCACCGAGGACACGCACCATTTGCTTCACACCCTCCGGTGGGGGCACGATGGTTGGCTCTACATGAATCAATCGATCTACATTCACTCCCACATCGAAACCCCTTGGGGAGTCGAACGACTCAATGGAGGGGGGATCTGGCGTTTCCATCCGAAGACGAAACAGCTTGAGGTCGTCGCACGCGGGTTCGTCAACACCTGGGGAACTCACTTCGATCGCTACGGGCAAATTTTTGCAACCGATGGAGCATACGGCGAAGGAATCAACTATGTCTTTCCAGGGAGCGTGTTTGTTACCGCTGTCGGAGGAACTCGATTTCTCGGAGGGCTCAACCCAGGAAGCCCCAAACATTGCGGGCTTGAGATTCTGTCGGGAACGCATTGGCCTAAACGAATCCAAGGTTCGATGGTGACCAATGACTTCCGCGCCCATCGCGTTTGCCATTTCGTCGTCACCGAAGACCGTGCGGGTTACGACTCGGTGCAACAACAAGAGATCATCAAAACAACGCACGTTGCGTTCCGTCCCATCGATGCGAAGCAGGGGCTCGACGGACACCTCTACATCGCCGATTGGTACAACCCGATCATCCAACACGGTGAAGTCGATTTCCGCGATCCGCGGCGGGACCGAACCCACGGTCGGATCTGGCGTCTCACTCATAAAGATCAACAGAAGGTCGATTGGAAACCGATCGACGCCAACCTGCCCGACGAAGAGTTGGTTCGCCTGATGAAGGAAGATGCGGATCTACCCCGTCTCTTCGCGACGCAGGCGATACGTCTCAAACAAAACGTCGGGCAGATCGCCCGATCGGTCCTCCGCAATCCCGAATCACCCGCGACCGACCTGGATCGCCTCCAGTGGCTATGGACTTTCGAAGGACTCGAAGAATTCCCCGACCGCTTGCAGAATCGGTTGCAAACATCCGAGGATGGGCGAATTCGCGCTGCGGTCTACCACTCGCTGCGCAACCAATTGAGCCGGGAGATTCGAGTCGCCCGAGCTGCCGGAAAGAAGCTCGATGCAGCGCGTTGGGCTCATTGGACCGAGATCGCTAGAAAGGGAATCGAAGATGAACATCCTCGCGTCCGTCTGGAATCTCTTCGTATCCTCGCGGAGATCCCCACCCCTGAGTCCGCCTCTCTCGCCTGCAATGTTCTCGATAAACCGATGGACCGGTTCCTCGACTTTGCCCTTTGGCAAACCCTCCGAGACTTGAAGTCCGCTTGGCTTCCTGATTTCAACTCGAACCCCAAGAGCCTCAACGGGAAACCTTCCCATATCGCGTTTGCGATGCGGGCTGTGCAAGACCCCGCTAGCGTCGATGCACTTCTCAAGATGATCCAATCGGGGAGTGTCACCTCCGCCAACGATGTCGTCGAGCTGATGCAGCTCGTTTCGGAACTTGGAACGGGAGAGCAACATGGAGAGTTACTCAATTCGATCTTAGGCCTCTCGCAATCTTCCCAAGGACTCGCATCGGATGCTCGAGAGCAATTGTTCGCTTCGGTCTTGGAGATGAGCAAACGGAAGAGACAACCGGTTCCGCTCCATGAAAAAGGAACCGCTGCATTGAAGAAGTTGTCAGAGGAGACCGAGGCGAATCAACGAGGGCTTCGATTGCTCGCGTTACGATCGATCGGTCAGTGGAATCTCGGAGGATTGCGATCCGTGATCGATGCGGCGATTCAGGAGACCGATCCAAACGTGCGGGCCGCTGCCGTTGTCGGGCTCGCTGGATTCAAAGATTCTAACGCCAGGAAGAAAGTTCTCGAGCTTGCACAAGATGGGGATGCAACGGTATCCGCCACCGCAATTGAACAAGCGAGTGAGTTTGACTTGGGAGGAGCCTGTCGAGCGATCGCAGAACGAATCAAAAAGGGAGCAGGAACGGAAGAGACTTGGAAACAGATCCTTGGCATGTTGCTTGCCAAACGAAATGGGGCCAGCGAGTTGGCCAAGGTTTTAGAGTCGTCGAAGGTGGAGATTCCATCTGAAACCGCGAGCATACTTCGGTCGGTGATCCGGAGCAGTGGAGCGGATGCGGCACGCCTCCTGGGAGTGATCGAAGCCTCTGCGAAGTTGACGGAAAACAAATGGGTCTGGTCGGAGGAACTTCGAGATCGTTGGATCCGGGAAGCGCAAAGTTCGGGTAGCGCTGAGCGTGGCGAATGGATTTATCGTCGCGCGGAATTGCAATGCGCTCAGTGCCACCGGATCGGTGGAGTGGGTGGATTGGTCGGCCCTGACTTGACGTCGATCGGCGCGCAGGCTCCAGCGGATTACCTCGTCGAAGCCTTGATCTCCCCGGCAGCTAAAGTGAAGGAAGGGTATAACGCGAAGCTGATCCGGACCGTCGACGATGAGATCGTGACGGGGATACCGATCGGCGAAACCGATACCGACGTAACGTTGCGTGGAGCGGACGGAAAGGTGATCACGATCGTGAAGTCCGATATCGATGAGAGTCGAGACTCTCGCTCTTTGATGCCCGATGGATTGCTCCATTCCCTCAGCGAACAAGAAGCGATCGATCTACTTCGGTTCATGATCGAGCTTGGTCGCATCGATGGCCCGATGTTGGTGAAAGAGGATGGATCGATACGAAACTGGCGATCGCTCCAATGGACTCGAGAAGCGAATACGATTTTCAATCGAACCAGCTTCGATTCGATTTCGGGAGATCGCAAAGAGTTCGTCTGGCAACAGGATGCAGCCTTGGTATCGGGGAAGGTCTCTCTAGCCAACGCAACTCCGTATGTTCCTCATGCGGGAATGGATCCCGTATCGTTCGTTTCGACTGAGCTGCATGTCGAACGCGCGGGGGATATCACGTTGGATCTAGGGCCGAATGCAAAGCAAGGGATGCTCCTTTGGATTCAAGGGGTACCGACGACGATCGAAGGTTCGATGGTTAAATTTCCAGCGAAAGAGGGGACGGTAACGATCCATCTCGGCGTCAATCGCTTGGTCTTTCAAGAGACCGTGCAGATTCGAATCGATCGCGAAGGAACGACTGCTCGGGTGCAACCGTAAGGGGATTAACGGATGCGAAGCGTCCACAATACCAGCCCGATGCGCAAGTTCTGAAGTTGCGCTTTTTCGAAACACAGAGGCACAGAGAGCTCAGAGCTTGAGAGTGGCCTGACACATCGGTGTTAAGAGGTAGGACGCGAAGCGTCCTACCATCACAACCCGTGGCGTTAGCGAGGGATAGCGTCGCGAGTGCACGTAGCCCTTGTCGGGAATATCTCAGGCGCCGGATGGCACGCCCCTGAGGCACGAAGGGCGTACTGTGAGACCTTGGGTGGATACCTGGTTGCAAGCGCTGTCCCTCGCTTACGCCACGGGTTGTGATTTTCGAGCCTCGCTAACGCGTCGGGTTGTGATGGGGGGACGCTTCGCGTCCTCCCCTTACATTGATGCGTCGGGTCCTACCACTACCAGCCTCTCAGCACCTTGATGGGGGGCTTGGATTGCCCTGGGCTGGAGGGGCCCAGGGCGTTTGGTGGGGGGAGGAGTTGGAAGCGTTGTTTAACGGAATGAATTCCGTTCTACATTGGGGGAGAAGGACGTACTGCCCAGGAGAGGCCCTCGCACAAGAGTACGACGCTTATGGCTGCTCCACTTAAGTCCTGACCAGATTCACGCTTCCCCCTCGCGAGAGCCACTGCTGGGCAGTAAGGCTTTTTTCGAGTTGTGCGATTGTACTAAGAACCTCTTAAGACGACAAGCTCCTAATAAGAACTGTTCAAGCTTTCAGCGATCGGTCGATGACGTTCCGGGTAATCTGTTGGACTCGCGCATCAGTGCCGTGAGGTCGAGACCAGTGGGACCAAGGGAGCATGTGTCCGGGAGGGGACGATAATCCTTGGCACCAGAAAATCGTCGCCGCATTGAAGACAAAATTCCCAGCAGGACCTGGGAAGATCGTCGCTTGCCAAGTCGACGGATTGGTCGCATTCTGCAACGCTGTTCCGCTAGCGACGACTTCCAACCCGGCAATATCCTTGGGTGGTTCGCCATGAAATTCCCAACCGATCAAGCCGGGAATCCGGTCTCCTGCTTTCATCCCTGTCCCTTCAAAGACCCAATGATCGGGGTTGGTGCAAACCCAATCCCCCCCACCATTAATCGGACGGATATTTCGTCCCCCCATCAAGTATCCTTCATCGGGCCCGTGGTGCGGATAAGGCCCGAACAACTTCTCCCGTTCTTTGGCATACCACTGTTCGCCACCGTACGGACCACCACGGAACAAGATGCGATTCTTCCGGCCATCGAACGAATCGCGGAACGGGCTGACCCAGCAGATCGCGTTGCCGCTGAAAAACAATAGATTGACACCCGCATCGCGCAGCTTTTCGACGCTCTGATACTGTCGAATGTCCCAGTACTCATCATGGCCAACGCTGAGCATGGTTTTGCATTTCAAGGCTCGGTCAGGTGTCACGAGATCACTGTTGGAGCAGTAGGTGACATCGTACCCCAGGGATTCCAACCAGTACGCGAATGGAAACTCAAAGCACAACCACTCCCCGGAACCGATCGATTGCGGGTTGTCGTAGATCTGTGCGTATTTGGCGTAAGGCCGGTCAAAGCTGACGTCGGCCCATGGCCCCTGATTCCCTTTGGGGTGGGTGTAGAGGGAGTAACGACTGGGCCAGCGATTGTAAGCTTGCCAAGTATTATCGGAGCATTGAAAAAGGATGTCTGCTGGCCGATCATCTTTGACGATAAAAACGACATAGCTCTGCCAATATCCATGCCCCGTGGAGTCGGTTGCGGTGGTTAGACGCCCCAGGTACACACCGCTGGGCCAATCCTCGGGAATGGTTAGAGTCACAGAGGGAGTCCAGCGGCATTCGTGCAGATCCTTTTCCCCAGGGGAAGGGGTCGGTTGAGGCTTGCCAGCAAACGGCCCCAGCGTCTGCATCATGCGAGCCCCTGTACCTTGGTAGTAGCCGGTTCGAAAAATCTCGATCTTAAACTCGCAGGGGGCAGCAGTCGAAACCATGATATCGATCGATTCCCCTGCTGCGACGCTTTGCCGACTGCAGTACCCTTCGATATCGACACAGCGAAAACCACCGGAGCCTGGATCGGTTCGAACCCGAGTCAACTGCCAATCATCGCTCCCCGGCAGTCCATTCTCACGGCGAATCAAATCGGGATTTGCTTGGGGAACTGGAGTGGGTGACGCCTGACTCTCTGTTCCACCCGCGTATCCCCCTGCAGCAACGATCGGCGTACTCGCCAGCGTTGCCTTCAACACATCGCGGCGATTGACGCGAGCTCCTTGGTTTGAGTCGGGTTGACCATCACGATCGGGTGTCGAGGAAGATGACGACATGGTTGGAATCCTGGAGGTGGGGGAGGTTCAGGCTGGCAGCAGAGACAAAAGTAGATTGCGATAATCGACACGCAGCTCAAGACCAATTAACAATCCAACACCGAGCAAGGGGTACTCGCCATCGTTTGCAATGATTTCAAGCGTTCTTATTGTACCAAACCAGTCGATTAAGCATGTGTAAGTGTTTAGGGTAATCTGCGATCCATCGGCGAGGATTGCTTCAACGCTCCCAGAAGGTTCCAGCCCAAGACGCTCGATTGAAGTTGCCGGCACTACCATGTCACCAGTAAATCCAGTGTCTATCCAAACCTCGATAGACGTCGATTCTGACTCAACCGATTTTCGTAGCTCGACCTTGATCAATGCACGCCCAGCGCTGTCAACCAATCCTCTCATTGGATATGCATTCCAAAATGTATTGCGGCTCGATGTCCCACACGAATGGTATGAACAAGACGGTCTGGGTATTTTTGTCTTGATTTCCCGACAGCTTCGCTTAAAGTCGTCCCGACGAAAAAATCACCCGAATCCGGCTCGATTGCGACAAACTTGTCGGGATGGGAGACTTCCAGGTGCGACTGCAGCTGGTCGCTGTAGATTTTCTTCGCTCGATCCGCAATGCTTGGGTCAACTCTACTCATCTCTCGGCTCTCCTTGTAACGATTATATTGTACTTAATCGCAAGTGAGTCGGCCAGAAGAAGGTCCCGCCAGAGATCGTCTTCTCTGCACCTCTGCGTTACCTCCTTAAACAGGCCGGCACGGTGTGTTGCGCGGTCGCTTGGAGATGTTAAGTTTATGGAACGGGTGAGGTGGACTGGGGGGCTGAGCGAATTTTGAGATGGAGGCGCGACCGCTTCACACACCCTACGCCTATTCGAGTTGCTCTTTCGGATCTTTCAGCTCCCCGATCACGGACTGGTTCACCCCGGTGATCAAAGTCTCATGGAACTGGATTGTTTCTTCAAGAGTATCTTCCCAGACATCGCTCAAGTTGGTCAAACGCTTCGCTTCGTCCAAGGGGAACTCGCATAGTTCGCGCATGACTTTGATGGACTCCAGCTTCGAAAATCCATTCTTGCGTAGATACAGCAAAACAACATTGTAGTCTTTGCTTTCGCCCCACAACCGGCGGATGTTATCGTGATGATCGGGAATGGTAGGCATTCACATTCACCCTTGATAGAACTGCGAAGCGATTCGCAAATCTCATTTGTAAACTCCTGCTCCAGCTATGTCTGGTGAAAGCAAAACCTTTCCAATCGTATCTGCGAAAATCGGCGCAATCTGCGGATGCTTTTTTAGCACTTCTACCCCTCACCCAACGCCGTTAAGTAAATTTTAGGCCGCTTGTTGGAG
>CAYMXM010000172.1:0-9248 GCA_964394065.1 uncultured Pirellula sp.
CGAGTACCGCTGCGCTGAGTACGAATCGGCGGGTCGGAGCCGCCAACTTGGCCAATGTTACTAGCACTTCAACCCCTCACCCCCAGCCCCTCTCCCCTAAAAGGGGCGAGGGGAGCGGATATCTTAAAGCGCGGCGCGTGCTAGGACGCCAAAGCGGTGTCCAACGGGGACAAGCCCCGGTCGGACAGGAAGCGAATCGGAGAACGAAACTTGCGCAAACCTAAATCCTCACTACACCAACTTTTTGACAGGCCAGGTTTGTCCCCGTCGGACACCGCTTCAGCGTGGCCCGGGTGTCTCGCCCGGAAACTTTTACTCGCTCTTCCAGGTTTGGTCGGTTTTGATGAGTTGATTGAGGATTATTATTAGCTTGCGCATACATGCGACGGTATCTATTGGTACTGCACGAGGTAGAGTCGGTCGGCTAGTTTGCGCCAGCGGACCATTTCCATCGGGGCTTCTAGACCACCGGTGAAGTCTTTGGGGGGGGAATCGTCGACACGCCATTCTACCCAGTTGCCGAGTTGGCTCCCGGATAGTTCAAATCGAATCGCTTCACCGGCGGTTCGTTCGATCGATCGAACGGTGAGATTGGTTTCTGGGATGACTTGCTCGCCGAGAAAGAAAAGCATGCTCGGTTTTCGCAACGGATAGGCGTTGAACGGAACCCACGACTCGCGAGGGGGAGCGTCAGGGGCGGTAAAAGATTCCCAATCGTCGTAGGTCTTCTGGGAAAAAACAAGGAGTGATTTTGTCTCTCCCGAGACTTGGGCAAATCGCCCAGCTTCTACGATCTTCCCCCAATTGGTCCATAAAACCAACCATAGAACAACGCTCAACATTAACCCTAGCCAAGCTCGCACCCCTCGGTATCGATTCCCCCCGATGAGGAGCCCCGTAACGATCCCTCCCCAACTCAGAAAGCAAGCGCCTTGCAATCCCCATGCAACCCAGCGACGGGGTGTATCGAGAGACTTCGAGAGCCCATCGACCGTCGCTTCCGGCCCCCTCCACTCGACCTCAATTCCTGGCAACGAAACGGGAGCCCAAGCCATCCGATGAAGATACCCGTCGTAGAACAACCAACCCAACGTGAGAAGGAACGCAAGGAGATTAAGATACCAAGCACCTTCGAATAGAAGGTTTCGCTTGCGGAGCTTGGGTGAAGGGGATGTAGAGGTGTCGGTTGGCATATGAAGTAGTCGTAGGTGTAGGTCGTAGGGTGTGTGAAGTGGTCGCTGCTTCCATCTTAGATCGAGGCGTTGTCCACGTGGCGCAGCCACCTCTTTGAGCCCGGAGGGCTAAGAAGAAACCAATTCCTATTTGAGACAACTCCTAAGATCTCTTTCGCGAAACACAATAAATAAACGAGAACACCGAAAAGAGTATTGCACAGACGAACAATAACCCACCAACGATTTGAAAGGCATCTTCGGGCCAGTAACAGGCCGGTCCTGATGAAGCATCCTCCAATGTTGGATACTTCCAAACCAGGATCATCGCTTTGCGATTCAACGATCTGAAACCTACTTTAACAGCCGTGCGTCAGACCACCCCCGCCCCCTCTCTCCGAAGCGGAACGACATTTGAGGACCTCTATGCCAATTTGCTCATTCTTCGGATCAGCCATTCGAGGGTTAGGCAGCCGACGATCCAGGCCATGAGGATCCCCATGAGGCGTTGTTGGAAATCTCGATCGGGGGCTCCGGGCAAGAAATTGGTCTGGTCTCGCGATTCGATCAACGCAGCGATCCCTGCGGGAGAAACGGTTCCAGCGTTCCCTGTCTCGATCGCCGGATCGCTTGCACCTTGCAGGTCCCCTAAACCGATCCAATAACGCCCCCCCGTCCGGTTCGCTAACTCGGAGAGGAGGGGATCGTTTCGTTGCGGTCTTTGAATCTCCACCGCCGGTACGCGTACCACGACTTGCTGGCTCAAGAGGACTTGATCAGCCAATCCCCCGACCGGGAGTTGCACTTCATAGTTACCGGTCGTCTTCGTAAAGAACTGGCCGATATAAACTCCAGGCTGCGACGGATCTGGGATGGGGAGCAATGTCAATGGCGTCGAGCGACCTCCTGGTTCGACGAGACGCGCATTGGCTTCGTTTTGCATCAAGGGTTGAAACTGCGCATCGCGGAGGACAGCGCGCACCATGACTTGCTCTCCGATGATCGCTTGCTCTTTGTCCAACAACAACATCCCTCGATCCGAGTCTCGCAACAGTCGGCTTTGACCAGCCCAGCGAACGAGCTTCATGTAGAAGGTATCAAAGTACTCTTCCCCAACATCACGCAAACGCCAGATCTCACCACTCCCTTCAAAAGCGACTCGGCCCGCACCATAAAACTGCGTCGCGATGTAAATCGGCAAGGTTCCGTTCACCGAAGTGGTCGGATCCGAAAAACTTGCAATCGATGTAGCACCAGGCTTGGGTTCATAACAAGCGTAATAGCTGTAGACCCCCGCGAAGTCATCCCAAGCCTTCTTGCTCTCTTCTACCGTTTTACCGATCTGCATAAAGTCGGTTTGCAACGCTTCGCTGCTGAGTTGCAGTGGCCACGCGGTCTCACCCTCGAATCGTCCGATCGAAACCAACCGAGCGCCTCGGGAGTTGAGGACCAACGGGGAGAGGTTTCTTAGAACCTCCGCTTTCTCATTGCCGCTTCCGGCTCCTCCAGCCCACTTCGGGGTCGAGACGGGACCAGCGACGAGGATCAAACCACCGGCTTGCTCACTCACCCATTTCTCCAAAACCTCGATCTGCTCCTTATCGAGGGCCATGAAGTCGGCATCAAACGCGATCACGCAGTCGTACTGGCTCATCTCGACGCGCGTGCGCGGGAATTCATCCAACAGTTTTTGTGATTCTTGAGAAACACCCGGCCCACCGGTCTGCAAGTAAACGTGCGACTGCATCGTCGCTTCCCGATAGAGAAGGTTCCTGACGAACTGATACTCACGCGTCGGCCCCCCTGCGATGATCAAGACCGTTGCCTTTGGCTCGACAACCCGCACTTCGCGCTCGATCGCATTGTCGAGTGGGTTCGAATCCTCTGTAGGAGCGAGGACCTTTACCTCGTAGACCCAGCTCCCCACCTCCCGAGGCATGATTTCGAAAACCGCGCTGGTGATCGCTTCCTCTCCTCCAAGGGTGATCGAACGCTCTTCCTCGATCGTCATCCCTGCAGCATCTTGTCCTCCTGGCCGACGTCGCAACTGCAACGAAACTTGCCGCCCCTCAAGCCCCGACGCTTGAATGAGTGCATTGAGTCGAAACCGATCTCCAGGAAAGACTCGCTTCGGGGCTTCGATATCGATCACCCGAACATTGACGGGATTCTTGGCTGTCCCCAACCCGATCGTATGGATCGGAATCCCTTGCACGGCCGCTTCGGAGATTGTTGATAACGGATCGAGCCCCGCATTGTTTCGTCCGTCGGTGAGAAGAACGATTCCCGCGAGAGGAGCTCCTCGCTCTTGTTCCAAAACCGAATGGATCGCATCTCCGATCCGAGACTCTGCTCCGGTCGCTGCAAGCTGCGACTCCCAAGGAACATTCGCTGGATCGACGCTTTGCGCTATGTCGGCATCCACTTCAGAATCGCTGTCGGTTCCGGAAGCCGGTCGGTCGAAACTCGGAGGGGAGCTTCCCCAGAGACTGTGCCAAGGGATCCCATCCGCTCGCAAGATCGAAGTCGCGATGAGGACGAACCCGACGATGAGTACAACGATTCCTCCCATCACGAGATAGGGGATGACGACGCTCGAATCCCCCCGCAGTCGCCTCATCAGGGCCGCGATGCTGATCACGAGCGCCAGCCCGATAAGAACCGTTCCAACCCAGGTAAGGCGGTTAGCTAATCGCCATACCTCCAGTCGATCGTCCCGTTCCTCACCCCGCTTCTCTTTCGGTTTGAGGAAACTCGCGATCATCGTGGGGCGAGCGCTCTGATCGAATCGATAGAGGGTGACATCATGCCGCTCTTGAAACTCCTTCAGGAGTGGCGTCGACTTGAAAAGAGATTGCACAGCGGCGATGCGGCTCGCAGCAGGATCGAGAATTTCGTCGGAGCCTGTCGAGTCCTCTTGCGGCATCGTCATGCTAAGGGAGGTATCGACGAGTACGGCTAGCTTGGAGGAACGGGTTACCTGCTTCTCCGTTCGCTTCTGCAAATCGAGGAAGAAGACGAGAATCCCCAATATGGCGAGGAGCCGAAGCATCAAAAGGGTCCAGCCGATTCCCCGTGGCAGTTCTTTCCAATCGCGTCGATACCAGAAGACTACATAGCTAATAATTAGCAATAAGATGCACCCGAGACCGAACCAATGGATCCATTGGTCCATCTGCTCGACGCGCATCCACTGATAGAAGACTCGAGAGTCTTCCTGTGCGAGGAGCCATGGTGGAAAGTTTGCGACGGGATGCATGCGGAGGTTATTTCGAAGGGAGATGGTAGGAGGCACTCCATGCCAACCATTGCTCGAACAAAAGGAGCATCAGGAGCATGACCATCAGGAGCATATTTCGGTTTGCAAATCCGGCGAGCGCCGTGCTGGAACCGACTGAGTCGGCTGTTTTGTACGAGTAAGGGATTCCTGCCATCACCCGCGTCAGGTCGACGCTCGGAATCTTCTCAAAGTCACCTTCCAAGGGAGAAACGTTTCGTGCGATATTCTTCACGACTCGGTCTCCTTGCGTGGAGGTTCCCCACCATTCAAAGACTCCAGCGTTCAAGATGGCTCGAAGGGATTCGTCGTTCTCGTGGTCGTGCCGAGGATCGAGAACCGCTTCAAACGAAGCCTCCCCGGATGGAGTCGAGTTGATGCTCAAGAGGGGGCGAACCGAAGCACCCGGAGTCGTTGGACAGAGGATCTGCACTTCGGGAAGAATCTCTTGCGATGAGAAGTCCCAACGCATCGGGGTGCCAGCAATCCTTGAGGCATCCGTTCCTCGGAAGGAGGAAAGGTATCCCACCATCTTCAAGGCGGCGACGACGAAGGTCGGGTCTTGCGCCCAATTGGTCCACTGTCGATCCAGAGCGGTCATCGTGAAAAGGACTCTTCCTTCTCCGACCGGATGGTCGATCATGAGTGGAGCCCGATTCTTCAGCGTGAGGACCGGTGTCCAGCTCTTGGTAGCTCCTTCTTGCCCAGTAGCATTCATCCCAATATCGTTCGTTTCCGTGCCACCCAGTTCGTTCCTGGTTCCCAACGTTGCAAAGAGGGAGTCGTCGATCTCTACATAGCGTTGCACTCGAACAAATTGAAAGGGGGAGCTGCTCAGCCCCAGCAACGGTGCAAAAATTGGATGGTCGTCGGCAACCATATCGGGGACGTTCTCGTCCGGAGATCGTGGGAGATCTGCTATCCCTTTCAAGGGGAATGGCATCAGAGGAGTCTTGACCGCTGCCCCGGGGGCCACTCGAGTGAAGCTCCCGTTGTAGCGGGCGTAGTCGGCGTCGGTCATCAACTCCCCGAAGAAGATCGCAAGCCCACCTCCGCGAGAAACATAGGAATGAAGATTCTCGATCGCTCGAGTATCGAGCCCCGGGACAGCTTGCATGACGATACAGGCAAAACTATCTAACGCGGCAGGATCAGCATCTCGCAAATACTCGGGTCCCTCGCGCGTCATCACCAAACCCGTTTTGGCTGTCCCTCCTGGATCGAGGGCAGACTCGAAGAAGAAGGAATGCTTCCCGGCGGCATCTCCATCGACGAGGAGGACGCGAAGCCCCTCCTTCAAATCGAGGACGCATTGGGCTCGATTGTCGACCCCCAAGGGATCAGGAGGCAACTGCGCTTCGACGACATGCGAGCCACTCTTTGGAAAGAGAACCTGCGTATGCCGCGTCACCGACTCTCCTGGTTCGAGTCGATCGATGAGGAGAGGAGGAAGTTCGGTTACCAACCCCGAGTAGGTCGCAGCTGGTTTTTGTTCTAAGTTGGCATCGCTATAGTCAACCGCCGTTACTCGAACCGTCACGTTCCGCACCGGCGAAACCCCTTGATTGCGCACGGTGATGTTGATCAGCGAGGGGACCCCGGCAACTAACACTTCTTGTTGAGGTCCGATCGACGCAATCGTTAAGTTCTCATGCTGAGTTGGTGAACAATCGATCAACTGCAATTCATGCTCCCCTTTGGGAAGGGACTGCAGTTGTTGCTGGAGAGGGGTGTTGTTCTGCCAATCCTTCTTCCGAAAGTCACTCAATAGATAGACGACCGACTTCTCTCCGGCGGAGGTTTCGATTACGGGGCGAACGAGATCGACCGCATCCCCGAGCGGCACATCGATCGCAGTCGGTTGCGTTCCCATCAACTTGGAGAGAAGCCCGGATGGATCGGTGGGAACGGATCGCGCCAAGAGATCGGCGACCGAGTCGGCTGTCGCTGCAGTTCCGTTTGTCGCATCCTTCGCAGCAGCATTCGCTCCATCACCCTCTGTGGAGGTGTCTGCGGGGGTGAGCGACGGATTGTTTCCACTCCCCGTTGCGAGGTAGGCTCGGGAAGCGCGAATCACACTGACCAAATGGTTTCCCTCGCGCGACGGTGCGTTCGCAACGACGGTTTGGAGGGCCCCGAGAGCGACTTGATAGGCGCTACCGCTCGAACCGGTGTCCCCCATCGACGCGGAGTCGTCGATGATGAAGTAGTGATGCGTCACCGACTGGCTTACGAGGGATAGCCATCGGGATCCGCTTACCCATTGCGCGAGCATGGCGACTGCGATCGCGACTGCAAGCATGCGCGAGGCGATCAGCAACGCTTGCTTGAGCCAGACCCAGCGTTTGTGTTTTCTGTAACTTTCCAGGAGAAAGTCCATCGCTGCCCATTCGGTGCGTCGATGACGGACCATGTTGATCAAGTGGATCAGGAGGGGAGCGAGGACTAAGAGAAATCCCCAGGTCAGAGGTTGGAATAGAAACTGCACAGGTTTACCTCTTCCTCATATGCGCCATGCGCGCGGAAAGATAAGCGGTCAACGCAGCGTCGATATGCCGACTCGTTCTTATCAACTGATAATCGATCTGGTAGCTTGCACAGGCATGACGAACCCGTTCCAAGAAACGATTGAGGGCTTCTAAATATCCCTCTCGCAGCGCGCGTGGATTGCAGGTCAAGTGATCCGCGCTCTCCATCCCTTCGAATCGAGTCGGATCGTTGAACGGGAAGTCAAGCTCATCGTCATCGAGAATATGAAAGACCAGGATGTCGTGCCCCGCTTTGCGAAGCTGTGCGAGCCCCTTGAGGGATTCCTTCTCCGCCCCTAAAAAATCGGTCACAAGGATCATCAAAGAGCGATTCGGATAGGACTCGCTGATCTCTCGGAAGACCTTGGTTAGATTCGTTTTGTCTTTGGGTTCGGTTTGTTGCAGAGAATTGAAGATGCTCTGTAGGTGAGAGCGACTCGAACGCCAGGGTAGCCGCGTTCGTATCTTCTCATCGAAGAGAGTGAGCCCCACCGAATCTTGTTGGCGAAGTGTCAGATACCCCAAGCAAGCGGCGATCGTCGCGCCGTAGTCGAACTTATTGAGCGCGCCGCGCCCGTACTGCATGCTCTTGGAGGCGTCGACCAACAGCGTGCATCGAAGACTGGTATCCTCTTCGTACTGCTTGATATAGAGTCGGTCTTGTCTGCCGAAGACCTTCCAGTCGATATGGCGCAGGTCATCTCCTGGCGCATACTGACGATGCTGCACGAACTCGACCGATTGGCCGAAGTAGGGGCTTCGATGCATGCCGGAAAGGAACCCTTCAACGATGTTGCGGGCCCTCAACTCCATCGAGCTGATTCGGCGAATCGCTTCAGGATGCAAGTATTCTTTGGAACCGGGCATCTCGGAGCAATTCGTCTTGAGCAGTTGGCGTGACGGAAATGATCTTATCGATCACCGCGTCGCTGGTAACCCCGTCACTTTCGGCCGCGAAGTTGACCACCATGCGATGTCGCAAAACGGGCTTCGCGCAGAACTGAATGTCGGCGATATCAACGTAAGAGCGACCCAGCATCGCTGCGCGTGCTTTCGCGCCGAGGAGCAAGAACTGCACCGCTCGCGGCCCGGCTCCCCAAGCGACTTGCTCCTGGACGAAGTCAGGGACTCCGTCTTGGCCTACCCGTGTCTGACGGACGATCGCGAGAGCGTACCGGATGACATTCTCGCTCACCTCGATCCCTCGAATGAAATCTTGGATTGCGAGGATCTCTTCACCGGAAAGAACGGGATCGATCTTCGCTTGGTTCCGTCCCGTGGTTCGGCGCGCGACCTCGAATTCATCTTCGAAAGAGGGATAAGTGACTCGGACTTTGAACATGAAGCGGTCTTGTTGGGCTTCGGGAAGGGGATAGGTTCCTTCCTGTTCGAGAGGGTTTTGCGTCGCGAGGACGAAGAAGGGATCGGAGAGTTGATGTCGAACTCGCCCGACAGTGATTTGCCGCTCCTGCATCGCTTCGAGGAGGGCGGCCTGGGTTTTCGGCGGGGTTCGGTTGATTTCGTCGGCGAGAACGACGTTGGCAAAGAGGGGACCCTCCATGAAGCGTCGCTCTCGAGCGCCGGTCGACTTGTTCTCCTCGATGATCTCCGTTCCGGTGATGTCGGCCGGCATCAGGTCGGGGGTGAACTGGATCCGGCTGAAGGAGAGGCTCATCGTTTGGGATAAAGAGCTGATCATCAAGGTTTTCGCTAACCCTGGGACCCCTTCGAGCAAGCAATGCCCTTTGGCAAAGATGCAGATGAGAAGCTGTTCGACGACATCGGTCTGACCGACGATCGTGCGAGAGAGCTGTTCGAGGATCTGCTCACGGGCCTTTTGTAATCGTTCCAAATCCGCACGCGCGGAGGCTTCATGGGTCATGCCAAACTTTCAAACTCGATAGAGGTCCATCCAACGGGGATACCGCCCAGCCATTGTAGCAAATCCGGTTGGATTCAGTACTGGTAAGATTTTGTACGGTTGGGAGGAAGAAATGAGGAACAAACCACGAATCGGACGAATCAGGGGCCAATTGTAGAACGGAATTCATTCCGTTAAACAACGCCTCCAGCTCCTGCCCCCGATACACGCATTGCATACCCCCATCTTAGGGCCGCCAAAGGCCCCGGATGCAGCGAGAGCCTCTCGCAACTAGCGGGGGGCTTGGAGTTCCCTGAATAGGAGACCGGCTCACTGCGCTGATGGCGGCGTTGATTGGCGGCGTTGTTTAACGGAATGAATTCCGTTCTACATTGGCCGCTTCCAGCTCC
>CAYMXM010000173.1:0-9248 GCA_964394065.1 uncultured Pirellula sp.
CCCTCTGCCCGAAGCGGGGCGAGGGGAGCGGAGATATGAAAGCGCGGTGCGTTCCGAAACTAAAACACGGAAATTATTTCGGAACAGTTCCTTATTCTCCTTATTCCCAACCCCCGCGTTTTATTCCTAACCTGATAGTTCAGACCGAGACGATTCAGCGAGATGCTACTGCAGGTCATTCTCTCCCAACTTGGCTACAATAAGGCTTGGCGTTTCCTTTTCGCTCCCACCTTAGCTACCTCTCCTGAGCCGAAGTTCCATGAATCTTCCCAACACCTCTCCGACAGAAACCGAACAACAAGATGCACCGAAGCTGTCCTCGGCCCAACAAGGACGGCGTGAGTGGTTAGCCTCGGCTGCTAAAACTTCGTTAGCGGTAGCCGTCCCGACGATCATCCCTGCCTCAGCGCTAGGACTTGAGGGAGCGACGCCGCCGAGCGAGCGAATTCAATTGGGAGTGATCGGGTTTGGGCCTCGTTGCCGCTATGTCCTCAAGCCGATCCTCAGCTTCCCGGACGTCCGGTGCAAAACGATTGCCGATGTGCAAGCGACCAGGCGAGTCGACGGAAAAAGGTTTGTCGACGACGCATATGGAAACTCCGATTGCACCACCGTCCGCGATTTTCGCGAAGTGCTCGACGACAAGGAAATCGACGCCGTCTTGATCGCTACCGGAGATCGCTGGCATGCGACAGCAAGCATCCTAGCGGCGGAAGCGGGAAAGGATATCTACTGCGAAAAGCCATGTGGGCTCACCATCGAATACTGCCAGCAGATCGATGCGACGATTCAAAAAACGGGACGTATTTTCCAAGCGGGAACGCAACGTCGAAGCGTACCCAACTTCCAGCAAGCCGTCGGGATGGTGCATCGCGGGGAGTTGGGAGAACTCCAGCGGTTGGTCGCCTCGGTTTATGTGCCGTCGATCGAAACCAGTTGGCTTCCTAGCCAGCTAACCCCCGCTCCCGGCGTCGTCGATTGGAATCTTTGGCTCGGCCCCGCCCCATGGCGTCCCTTCAACCAAGCCTACGTCGATGGGAAATGGCGTGGACAGTGGGATTTCGACTCGGGAGCAAGACTCCTCGATTGGGGAGCCCACACGCTCGATCTTTGCCAATGGGCCAACCGCTCCGACGATAGCTTCCCGGTCGAATACATCCCAGGGGAGAAAGGAATCGAATGTCGCTACGAGAACGGCGTTGTGTTGCAAATCGATTTTTTGGAAACACCTTTTGGAAATCGCCCCGGTTGGATTCAATCCAACGGCACATGCCCAGTCCGCTTCATCGGGAGTGCGGGTTGGGTGGAAACGGGGGACAGCGGTCAGATCCACGTCCATCGCGATGGGACAACCCAAGATATCAGCGACGGAACCAAGCGTCCGAACGGTCTGGACGTCGATGCCCACGCGAAGAACTTCTTGGAATCGATGCGGTCGCGCAAACCGACTGCGGCCAACTCCTCGATCATGCGTCACTCCCATATCTCCTGCCATGCCGCGGCGATCTCTTGGATCTTGCAGCGGACAGTTCGACTCGATCCCAAAACCGAACGTTTCGTTCAAGACAAAGAAGCTGATGGCTTGATCAGCCGACCGCAGCGCGCTGTTTGAAAAAAGAAGAAAGAACAAGGAAGTAAACGCAGGGGCGCTGAGACGCGGGGGCGCAGAGATTTTCTTCTCTGCGCCCCCGCGTTTTATTCCCCCCTCAAGCCTATTCGTAAGATTCGTTCGATTCGTGGTTCTCCCCTGGTTCTCCCGATGAAGCTACTCCCAATAGGGCTTCAACCTTCGAGCTTCCCTAGAAGTTCGCTGAAATCGATATCGATGACCACTTCGTCGTTCAGATGAAACGAATAGCGGTTGGAGGGAGGTTGTAGTACGTACTCTCCGTTATCCCATCGGTAAACATCGATCCTGTTCTTATCGGGATCTGCGAGCAAGTAATACTTCACCCCTTGCTCCTTGTAGAGTTCGAGTTTCGCCGTTTCGTCCTTTTCTCGGGTGGAGGCCGAAAGGATCTCGGTGATCAGAATGGGGGAAGTCGTTATGTGGCGTGCGGGGGGACCTCCTGGAACGATCGCGTGATCGGGGCGAACCACGGTGTCCTCTTCGACGATCCAATCTACTTCCTGGAGGATCGTAAACTCTCGACGATTCCGTCCCCCCAACGCGACGACAAAACTAGCGGCGATGACCGATGCCCAGGCCCCATGCTCTCCGAACGCCGAGGGACTCATCGATATGGCGACTCCTCGAAGCAACTCCCAATCACCCTCCCAACGCATGTAGTCGGCGACTGTGTAGTGCGGCTGATATTTGATGACGGATGACATACTCCCATCTTATTGCTTCACGAACCCCCGATCAACTTAGGAACTACCCCTCACCCCCAGCCCCTCTCCCCGAAGCGGGGCGAGGGGAGCGGAGATCTAAGCCTCCCCTATCTCTCAATCCCACTCTATTCCCTATCTCTTCTTCCTTAAGCCTTTAGCCTTATCCCTTAAGCCTTTCCCTTCCGTGTATTCCGTGGTTCCCCTCAATATGCGGTTTTGCAGGCCCCCCCTCTTCGGTAGAATCTTTCAACGAACAGGACCGCGACAATCTGACCTAGTTTGGAAAATCAGCGTTCCGCAGCAAAAACTTCTTTTTCCGGAGTAACTCGAAGAGTGGCTACGAATCCAGGTTCGACTCAATATACGGCGGCAGTGGCTGGCGAAATCACCCCTGAAATGGAGTTCGTCGCGAAGCGAGAGGGGTTACCCCCCGAGACGATCCGCACGGAGGTCGCCGCCGGCCGAATGGTGATCCCGGCGAACAAGGTCCACCTAGCAGGTCGATTGGAACCGATGTGCATCGGGATCGCGGCCAAATGCAAAATCAACGCGAATATCGGCAACTCCGCCGTCACGAGCAACGTCGCGGAAGAACTGGAAAAGCTCCACGTTTCGGTCCATTACGGCGCCGACACGGTGATGGACCTCTCGACCGGAAAAGATATCGACAACATCCGTAAAGAGATTATCGGCGCCTCCCCCGTCCCGATCGGCACCGTCCCGATCTACCAAATGCTGGAAGAACTCGGGGGGAACATCGAGGATATGCGGGCCCAGCATTTCCTCGACATGGTCGAGCACCAAGCCAAACAAGGGGTCGATTACATGACGATCCATTGCGGCGTTCTGCTCGAGCATTTACACCTGACTGTCCAACGGGTGACTGGGATTGTCAGCCGCGGCGGCTCCCTCATCGCCAAGTGGATGATGGCCCACCGCAAGCAGAACCCCCTCTACGAAGCCTTCGACGATCTCTGCGATATCATGCGCCAGTACGACGTCACCTGGAGCCTCGGGGACGGACTTCGTCCCGGCTCGATCGCCGATGCGAGCGACGCGGCTCAATTCGCCGAACTCGATGTCCTCGGGAAGCTCTGCAAGCGCGGCTGGGAACGAGGGACGCAAGTCATGGTGGAAGGCCCCGGGCATATCCCGATGGACCAAATCGAAATGAACATCAAGAAGCAGATCGAAGTCTGCCACGGTGCACCCTTCTATGTCCTCGGCCCGTTGGTGACCGACGTCGCCCCCGGCTACGACCACATCACCAGCGCCATCGGCGCGGCGATGGCCGGTTGGAGCGGAGCGGC
Source organism: uncultured Pirellula sp. (assembly GCA_964394065.1). Classification (GTDB taxonomy): domain Bacteria; phylum Planctomycetota; class Planctomycetia; order Pirellulales; family Pirellulaceae; genus JBKCUI01. The sequence goes on from CAYMXM010000173.1 coordinate 3,645, forward strand.
CATGCTTTGTTACGTCACTCCGAAAGAACATTTGGGACTCCCCAATCGCGAGGATGTGAAGCAAGGTGTGATCGCCTACAAGATCGCAGCCCATGCCGCCGACGTCGCGAGAAAACGACCTGGGGCTCAAGACCGAGACGATGCCTTGTCGCGCGCTCGATTCGGCTTCGATTGGAACGAACAGTTCCGACTCTCCCTCGACCCCGAAACGGCGAAAGCCTATCACGACGAGACCCTTCCTCAAGACACCTTCAAGAGCGCTCACTTCTGCAGCATGTGCGGGCCGAAGTACTGCTCGATGCGCATTACGGAAGACATCCGCAAAATGGCCGCTGAGTCAGGAGATGAAGCGCTCGTGCAGCTGAAGTGAAGCTAGGCTTGAGGGGTGAGGCTTGAGACTTGAGGAAGAGTGAGACGCGGAGTGGTGTTTTGAGAGTTATCCTGGGCTGTTAAAAAACTGGCGTTGCCACGAAATTTTGAGTGCCCGTTTTTATTGGATCCTCTTTCGTCCGACCGGGGCTCGTCCCCGTCGGACGCCGCTTTGGCGCCCTAGAACGCGCTGCGCTTTAGAACCTCTGCCCCGGTCGAACAAGAAGCGAATCAGAGAACGAAGCTTGCGCAAACCTAAGTCCCCACAACACCAATCTTTTGACAGCCCAGGACAAGCCCCATCCAGACAAGAAGCATTTCCTACGGAAAAATATGCCCTACTGGAGGTCTTATTGCAGGTCCAATTTAATCTCTTTGTTGCCGGACTTGGGTATGTCCACCTTCAAATTAGATGTCTCAGGATTTCCGTACTTGGCCGGTATCTTATGTTTTGGGGGAGGTGGTGGTGTGAATACGGTCATCCCTTCCTCTGGATTGGTACTAGGAGGGCCAACATAGGTAATAGCGACTTTGTGTTCGCCGATTACCGCCCCATCATCCGGCTTATTGGTTCCCAAAACAAACTTTCCTTCGGCATTGGTAACCCCCATGGCGGGTCTATTGTCCGTTGGAAACAACCCTACGCGATAGTACTCCAAGGCCTCTCCCCGGAAGGTTAGAGTCCCGGAAGCCGGCGCTGTTTTGACAATATCTCCGGTGGGCTGGGAGTTGCAGCCTGCAATCCCAGCCAATATCGATACACACAAAAATCTATAAAGCATATGCCTGATTCTACTCCTTAGAAATCGCCGCTAACGACTTCACCACCATTCGTAGTTCCAACCGCAGACCAGAGGACTCCGTCAACACCGTCGCTGACAAACCTGACCGAACCGTCTGCCAACCCAAGCGTGACACCTCCAGTATGGTAGCTTCGAGCTGCCACGTGTCCTTGCCAGAGGGAAGAGGTAACACAATCACGCTTCTTTGCGTTGGGAGTAAGGGTGTGGTTGTAGTAAGTAGCCACGAGCAAACCACGATAATACTGCAGTCCTCGATACGCCCAAGCATTCGAGGCGCGATTCTCACAATCTGCCGGTGGAGCAAGCTGAGCTGCTCCAGTCCAAGTCGCTGCCACATTCGTGGCTACCCTGAAGTCTCTCGGATCGCCGGCTGCGATGACGAGGAAGGAAGTCGTGTTGTTGGGACCTTTCTTGATCTCAGAGAACATGGCGGTATTGCTGGTACCGTCCGCGATTTCACCAATCTTGAGATTTTGGTTTCGCGTGAACATGCCGTGATACTGCGTTCTTTGTTTGAGTGCACCACTCACGACATACCCAGCTTGATCGGAGTGCGACCCCATGCACTGCATGTAATTAGCGCTCGCGGCGTCGATAAGATTGGCGATAAAATGGCGAGTGCCCCCTGGATCCGAGGGGCAATGGAACGACGGAATGACTTGAATTCTCGCCTGGGTGTTGGCCGCATTTCCGTTGACCTGGAACTTGAGGTCGAAGACCGAATAGCTATTTCCCGCCTCCAAATAGGGGAGAATGAAGGCTTGCGTGGATGCTTGCGGGATCTCACCGCCACCGTTGTTAAAGGAAGCATCTCCCATCGGAAACCTCATGTTGGCTGACTCATAATTGTGAAGCGACAGCCCGATTTGCTTCACATTGTTGGTGCACTGCATTCGCCGTGCAGCCTCTCTCGCTGCCTGAACCGCTGGCAGGAGAAGTCCCACCAAAATACCAATGATGGCGATAACCACCAAAAGTTCGACAAGAGTAAACCCAGACGCTCGTTTGTTAAACCGCCTTAACATAAGCAAAACTGAACCTCAAAGTAAAAATCAAGAAAACGACAACTACTTCCAGTTACGCACGGAAGCCGGCGTTATTCCAATGAATGTTATATTGATACCAATATAAAACCAGAGGGGGATTTTACTTTCCTTTAAATATTCATATTTCCCTCATAACACGTTCATATCGAGACGCCAGAGCAGCTCGCCGCAAAGCGGCGGCGCATAAGTAGCGGTAGGGTGCGAGCCCGGCCTGACGCATCGGTGGTAAGCGGGCGGACGCGAAGCGTCCCCCCATCGTTTGTCTCTGGGCGTGCCACCCGACCGCTTCACACACCCTACGACTACGACAATCGTCAACATGACACTAGTTGTCGTCACACTGATCTCTCAATGCTTTCCAATGCGCGAGAGCTCCCTTCGCAAAGCAACCTTGCGAATCCCCGGTTTTTCCCTAGGAATCGCTCTTTTCTCGGTTTCAACCTAGCATGGCACACCCATTGCTCTCTAATCGGAACCGTACGAAGACTTGTTGAAGCAAGCATCGACGACAAGGAGGGAGAATCCATTCCAGGAGGGAGGACCTTTTCCAGCGACGAAGCATTGGGGAAAAGCAATGAAAACGTTAAGTACCAAACGACAACGCCTGCAGCAATGGCTGGCATGGACCTTGGGATGCTCCCTCGGTACCGGCCTCTTTTTGGGCGTCGCCCAAGCGCAACTCCTGCTCGATCCCCCGCCGGGACAACCTGAGCCGGCCCCTGTGATCCGGAGTACCGTGATCGGAAGCGAACCAGGAGCCGCTGGGGCTATCGATACCGACGAGCTGGAAGAATTCGAGGAAGTAGAAGGGGTAACGCCTCTTCTTCGAGGCCCCCTCCACGAAGCCTACGCGGAACGCTTTGACGTCGACGGCGAAGAGGCAGTGGTCGTGTCCAAAGAGCCCCCCGCATGGATCGATGAGCAACCACCCGAAGTTCGCCCCGAAGGGGATAACTACGTTTGGATTCCAGGCTACTGGGGCTGGGATATCATGGAGGAAGACTTCGTCTGGGTATCCGGGATCTGGCGAAAGGCTCCTTACCAACACCAATGGGTTCCTGGCTACTGGACCGATGTCGAAGGTGGCTGGCAATGGGTGAGTGGATTCTGGGCCCCCGATGCTGAAGAGAAGATCGTTTACCTTCCTCCTCCTCCCGACAACATCGACAATGGACCGAGCTCTCCGGCCCCCGGCGACGACTATTTCTGGTATCCAGGTAGCTGGAATTACAGCTCCGGGAACTATGCCTGGAGGTCCGGCTATTGGAGCGTAGCTCACAGCGATTGGGTTTGGATTCCAACGCGGTACCTTTGGACTCCGAGCGGTTACGTTTGCCGGCCTGGTTACTGGGATTACCGATTGCCTGAGCGGGGAATCGTCTTCACCCCCGTTCGATTCGTCCATGGGTACAGCCACGTCTATCGACCTCGATACACCGTACAGGTCAATCCGCTCCTGTTGGCGAACATGTTCGTCGCGCGAGGGTTCAGCCAATACTACTACGGAAACTACTTCGGCTATCAAGGGCATCGAACCGTTCACTCTTGGGTCACCTACTATCGACATGGATACGATCCGTTCCTCTGCTACTACGCCTATCAAGGAAGACACAAGAGCTGGTTGCACAACCTGCATCGCCTGGAACGTCAGATTGCAACCACACCTCGATTGCAGTCCCACGCGACGGTCGCCGCGCAGTTCGGATCCTACCGGGATTTGCGAGGACGTCCTTCGGAAGTGGACACGTTGATGCGAGTCGCTTCGGCTCGGCATCTCGCCGAACGAAGACCTACTTCGTACCAATCCAACATCCACCTTCACATCGACCGTTCGGTCCGTAGCAACGCCAAGGTGGAGATCGTCGATCCGATTCGGGACTTCGAACGAAAGCGACGAGACCTTGAAAGGGCAGTCACCGATGTCGACCGCAAGCGAGCTCGACCTGGCTCGACGCTGGGTGAAAACTCGGGAAAGGTAGAACTCAAGGAACTGACCTTCGGCGGGCGAGACACGCACCGAGGGCGACCTTCGGTCCCTCGCGACATACGAGCTAGAACGAGAGTGGAAGACCGTATCGCTACCGACGGAACCAATCGCTCTCGAACGCGCCCCGAAGGGACCAAGCCTGACGGTATACGTGAAGGTACGCGACCTGATGGTGCCCGCCCTGACGGTGAACGTCCCGACGGAGCGACGCGGGATCGACAGCCATTGGAGATCGGTGGTCGCGATCGCAATCCGGGGGCTCCGAACCGTGGTGATAGCACGAGACCTCCCCGCCCCAACCGGGAAGAACGAACGAAGCAGCTCGACTCGATCTTGGGTGGAGATTCAAAAGAGGAAAAACTGAACGACAACCAATTGCGGGATCTTCGACGAGAGCTCCTTGGGAACAGCGACAGCGTTCCTCGACGAGGAAGCGGCCCATCGGGGACGATGCCGCCTCAGCGCGGCGAAATTCGTCGAACTGAAACACCGCGAGGAGGAACACCTAGTCCCGATAGGCCCCGAACGGAGATTCCACGAATCGAAACGCCACGAATCGAAACGCCGCGGATCGAAACACCTCGGATAGAGTCCCCGCGAATAGGAACGCCCCGAACGGGGACACCTCGAACCGGGACGCCACGTATTGAAACTCCTCGAATCGAGAGACCGCGAACCGGCGGGCCTCAAATCGATGCCCCGCGAACCGGCGGGCCTCAAACCGGCACCCCTCGAACTGGGGGACCTCGTATCGAAACTCCTCGGACCGGGGGGCCTCGTATCGAAGCTCCGCGAACGAACCCTTCGGGGAGCGCGACTCCGCGCATTTCCACGCCGAGGATTGAGACACCACGGGTCGAGCCTCGACGGGTTGAAACGCCGAGACTTGATCGCCAATTTTCGCGACCCGAGATGCAACCACGTACCGAATCCCGTCTCCGCCCGGAAGCTCGATCCCTACCGAGCGTTCAATCAAGATCAAGCTTTCAATCTCGATCAGGTGCTCAGACCCAGCCAAGCTTCCCATCTAGATCGAGTGGGACTTCGAGAGGTTTCTCGCCGAGATCTGAACCTCGCACGAGGCAGTAACGGGGGGCTTAAGGAAGAGCATTCGGGTGGCACGCTCAGAGCGCAGCGATGGGCGTGAAGGATCATAGAGATTAAAAATGGCCACTGGTTTTTTATAAAACCGAGCCTTTGTCCAAGTGGCGCAGCCACCTCTTTGAGCCCGGAGGGCGGCACATCTTTGCCGGTGGTGTAAACCACCGGATAGAAGACCTATGCCCCTACAAGCCCGGAGGGCGACACATACGGATTTCTTGGAGGCCCCGAGATCCAGATGTGTCGCCCTAGTATCTAGCCTATGAGTCGGATTTTGGCCAATTATCCTAGAATCCGC
>CAYMXM010000174.1:0-9203 GCA_964394065.1 uncultured Pirellula sp.
CCCCAGCCCTTCTCCCCCAAAGGGGGCGAAGGGAGCGGAGACAGTAGGAGGCACGACCGCTTCACACACCCTACGGGCGCTTGGTCCATTCTTCTGTGAGGGCTTCGAGGATGGCGTATTGCCTGGACGGTTTATCCGCTAGTTCCTCTGCGAAGAGTCGCTTGGTTCTCGCAAGCGTTTCTTCTGGATCGATCGCAGAGAGTGCGAGCAGCGGTTCCGGCCATCGGTAGGTAACATTATTGTCGTCCTTGAAAAGCCATGACCAGTTATCGAAGCAAGGAGTAACCAGCGTTCTCGCCATCTGCTGATCATAGCGTGCAAGCCGCTTTGCTAACTCGCTCGTTAGATTGAAGGGGGTAATTCGGTTGTCCTTTTCGCAATGCCAAAGAGATTCGAAAAGAAACTGCTCTGCCAAAACGGGATCCCATTCCCGTACCAACACCGCACCCTCCGCAGCAAGGTGGCTGGGGTGTGCCCCGCGGACATCTTTTTGTTCTTGAATTGCTTTTAAAGCAAGTTGCGCTAGTTGGATCCGCGTTGCTAGGTCCTGGGAGGTAGCTTTCTCGGCAACATGCAACAAGAAATTGGCCTTACCCGCTGTTGCAGGAAGAAGCTCGGCGATCTCCAATGCAAACTTGGCATCGGTGAATGGGAGTTTTTGCGTGTAGTCGTTCAACCCGTTGGGCTCAAAATGGTCGGCACCCCATTTTTTAAAAGCCTCTTTCCAAGCTCCCCCCGATGCGGCTATGAAAGCGATAGCTTGTGATCGCAAGGAGTCGATTTCGTTCTCATACGCTCCAAGTTCGATCAGACGAAAGGCAATGGCTGGATCCACTATGGCATATTCGGGAGTGAAAAACCGGGCGACCCCTTGTTTGGTTTCATCGCTCCGATCTCCTCGTTGCAGAACAGCGGATAACTCTCGATGCTGTGTGAAGGTATCTCCGAGCGTCTCGCGAGCTAAATCCACCATGCCAAACTCCAGCATTTTGCAAGCGACATAAGAAATGCCATATAGATGCTCATCTCCCCCCAACTGGCGTACCGAGAGTAGAGCTTCACTCAAGTACTTTTCCCGTTCGTCTGTTTGTTGTGCTCGTTTGGCCAGTTCGAGATAGATGTTCGTTTTGAGTTCGTGATTCAGGTCAGGTACCAAGCGAAGTAGCTCCTCGGTTGGCATGCGGAGCAGTACTTCGGTGAATGGTTGGAGCAGTTCCATCTGCTTACCAATGATTTCTCCTTGTTTGATCCTGGTCACAAAACTGGTCGGATCGACAGAAATCAGTGTGGGATAGTAAGCCCCCTTTTTATAGAAGGTATCGGTTGGGGCGGGTTCGGGAACGAGCGTGAACAACTCTTTTAAAAACTCCCGACGCTGTTCTTCAGTCCATGTAGCCGACTGACGCTGGGATGTCGGAGTTCCCACGGGACGCAATCGAAATCGTGTTTCTTCCGTTGGAAGTTGATCAAACACATGCACGTCGGGCAAGTATCCGTCGGCAATCACGGCACCGATTTGCGGGCTATCCAACAATTGAAATTCAGCATCGCTCGGGGATTGAACATGACGTTTGACCAGTCCCGATTTGACGCCGAGAAAGACAACCCTATAAACTTCAATGGCACTACCATTTTCATCCACCACCGCAGTCCGTAAGGTTCTTCGCGAAGGTAGGGGCGTCATGCGGATCGGTTCTATAGGGACCAAGGTTTTGTCCGTGCTATCAGAAATGCGTTTCTTCCATGGGCCGTAGTACGTTTCGAATCCATGCACATCCACTTGAAGGGACGTATCCTGATCCCATTCGAACGTAGTGGAACTGGTGAATCGGCCAGAAGCGTCGGTCGAGAAACGTTCAAGTCCGAAAAGGTTGCTCGCATATCGATCTTCGCCTCCGAAAGCTTCTTCTTCTGAGACGATTCCTTTGCGGATTGTAACCTGAGCTCCCGAGATCGGTTCTCCGTTCAAGTTAGTAACTAGCCCTGTGTAGCGAGCTTTTGGAAGGGCTTTGAGGATCAGCTTCGGGGTTGCGTCCTCATTGAGCAGTAAGTTGATCGGTTCCAAAGTTGACAAGGAATTTGTACGAACGTTCAATGTAACTGCCGTGTTAGGCAAGACTCCTGCAAAAAGGAAGGTACCATCCTGATTGGAGTACAACGTCTTTGTGACACTGAATCGCTCCTTCTTGAAGCTGCATAGAATTTCTGCTGCCGGTGTGGGAGTACCTGATTCGTCGCAAATGTGCCCCATGACTTGAGAACGCCGGATCATGTTGGTTGGCCCCAATCGAAGGACTTTTCCTTGCGGATGTTCTTGGGGATATAGATAGAAAAACGAAGGTGATTCGAAGGTACCCCAAGGATGGACTGGGTAAAACGGGTAGGCCCCAGAGGGTACAAAAAAGGAGAACTTCCCGTCCTGGTCCGAGAAGGCTCCCCTTCCTTCGTTACCTGCTACGCCGTTATTGATGGCAACTCCTTCGACTCCTTCCCCCGTCGCGTTGTCGATGACACGACCTTCCACACGAATCGCTTCTGAAAGCTGAAATTCAAGCTGTTGATCGACCCCATTTAACTTCGGGGATTCAGTCACGTAGTCGAACGTATAAGGAAAATCGCTAGGTAGGGATGCATAGAAATGCTTCTCGGTTCCGTCGGTCATCCCCCCTTGAAAGGTCCCGTCGCGTGCTACATCGGCTTCGTACAGGCTGGCTAGCGACCATTCGCGCACGCCGTTGGCTGCAACGAACAATAACTTAATTTTTTCAAGATCCACCGTAGCTCCTGGAGGAGGGACGACTTTACCGGTAAAGCGGTACATAGGGGCCATCTGAGCCACCAGTTTTCCCTCTTGCCAAGCCACAGGAACTCGCTGCAAACCGTTCGAGTCCATTCTTAAATAGAGATGCGACAACCTGTTCGGCTCTATCTCTCGCATCGTGACTACCCCTTGAGAATCAGATCTCGAAGCTAAGCGCTTGGCAATTGAATAGGGAATCGTTTGACCATCTACGGTCGCAGGGAAGACTTCTGCGTCTGGGAGTGGAACACCTTTCGCGTCATAAATGACGACCTGAGATTCTTGGACCTCCTCAAGTTGGTACACCACGGGGGCATCGGAAAGAAAACGCATGCGAGAAGCCGAATGGATCGCAACTCGATAGCCTGGTTTCGAAATCGCGATCCTGGCATCCCCAAAGTACCCGTTGCCAACCGCTGGATGCTTGGTCGGGATGGTTAGTTTGAATTCTCCATTGGCGTTTGACTCGCAGCTTGGAAATGAAAATTTCTCGGGGCGGGGGGCTGGCCGACCTTCGACCGGAAACCAACTGAGGGTGGCATTCTCGACCGGGTGGCCCGTTGTATCGACCACCATGCCGGCTAAATGGATCTCCGATGGAGTCGGCTGAAAACCAAGGAGTGGGGAGGTGGAGAGAAGAAAGTAGCAGTAGAGGTAGGTGAAGAACGGGAGAGGTTTCAGCATGATACGTTTTGGTTTTGGTTATTGATGAGATCGATAAAAACGTGGCTCGGGCGTCCCGCCCGGAATGGCAAAACTCCGGGCGAGACGCCGGGGCCACGATCAAAAAAACTCACTCTTTGCGCCTTGGCGCCTTTGCGTGAGTTCAGACTACTATCAGGAGCACCAACTTGGTTATTGCCACTAACACTTCTACCCCTCACCCCCAGCCCCTCTCCCCGAAACGGGGCGAGGGGAGCGGAGGATTGGAGGGAGAGTTGCACCTCTCTGCTCCTCTAGGAACTTTATGGTTCAACTCTTAATTCGTAAGATTCGTAGGATTCGTGGTTGTTTCTTCGCCCTCATTGTTTCTTGACCCGTATCATTCAGAGGCGTCCTCCCCGGCTGGCACGGTTCCTAATTGGGCGGTCAACTTGCCTGCGATGGGGCCGGAATCGAATTGCATCCGGATCAGACTCGAGCTTCTTTGCGTTGAATCAGGACCGAAGGGGATCGGGCAAAAAGCGCCGCATCCGAAACCTGTCGTTTTCACCAAACTGGTTTTCTTCTTCAGCCCCAAACCGAAATCGGTGCGAGTTGCGACCAACGGATTGTCGTTCGTCGGGGAATGCTTCCCCAATGCACTCGCCGCTAAGTACATACCTGTCTCGGTCCGCAACATCGGTTGGACCACCATCTCGGAAGATCGTTGCGCAACGACAACGGTCACTCCTCCATTCGCGTCCCCTTCCTGCGTTGCCGTATTCTCCAATGTTCCTGCGGACAGGCTGGCTGTTAACTTGATCTTCCCTAAGACATCGAAACGGACATCCGAGCCGTTATCGACAACCGCTTGGGATTTTTCTCCTCCACCCCCCAAAGGCTCGAACGCGAATCGCCAAATTTGATCCGACACGACTCGAAAGCGAAGTTGCTTCATGGTGTAAACACCGACGGGAACCTCCACAGGGCGATCGACTTCATTGATAGTAAGGTGGACTCCGCTGTTGGAAACGAGAACCGCTTGGAATTGCTCGATCGGAAGTTTGGGATCTTGAAGTGGCAAATGGAGCGTTAAGCTTCCTCCACCCTGGATCGGTTCGAGTTCCAGCGTATCGGTTCCGAACGCTAATGCGTAACGAGTATCGGAACGTTTGATTTCCTGTTGGCAGGAGTATCGCTCGCGCAATGGACTGAAGGTGCCATCACCATCCCAATCGATCAGCAAGCGATCGTCTGCATCGGTCCAATGTCCGTTGCAATTTCGATCGATGAGAATTGCACGATACGTCTCGCCACCACAGATCGCTTTGCCCTGCAATTGCGCTGCGTGAGCTACCTGAAATCGCTCGTTCTCCCACTTCACCAACAACTGATATTCGGCCGGCAAAACCGTTTGGGCTCCTTGCATGGGCAAGTTGAGCATCTCTCCCAAACTGGATCGGTTCGTTTCCTTCGTGGGTGCGGAGGACTCGTCGTCGACCGGTAGGCGTGTTGCGACTCCTACGATCCATTGGTTGGGGGAATCCGAACGAGAAGAAAAGAGTTCGCTAGGGCTCAGAATCTGATCCCGATTGATATCGATCGCCAATTGGATCGATTCGTTCTCGTTGGAGGTAGACTTCGACTTCTCCCGAACGATCGCGAGCAGCAACGGATGCTCCGCCAATCCAAAATCGAAGTGCCCTTGAGCAACGATCTCTGCGTTGGGGATCTCTTTCAGTATTGCCTCTCGTTGGGCTTGGGGTGGCCAAGCCATCGGGAGTTCTTTCATCGCAGAAACATCGGTTAACTCGGCTAGCGGTTGGTATCGGAAGGAATGAGGAAGACGTTGATATTCGGCTAACGTCGGATAGCTGAGCAAGGCCAACATCAGTGCGATTCCAACAGCGAGCAGCCAGGTTGAACATCGATCCTCGCGGTTTTTGACTCCCAACGACCGAAGACGTTGTTCTAGTTGCGTCGATGACCATTGGGGGAGAATGGAAACGCCTCCCATCGCCAATTGTTTTCGGCTTCCTTCCTGCTGCAGGAGTTCGAGAACTCGCCACAGGGTTAACGCGTAAGGCTTCGCGTGCAATCCTCGATTGATGACCGCCGCATCGCAGCATAATTCTTGGGCGCTGCGCAGTTCCCGGTATGCCCACCAGCCGCAGGGATTCCACCAGAAGGCTGCCGCTCCAAGCCAAGCGATCTGCTCCAACCAAAGATCCCGCCGTCGGTAATGCTCGAACTCGTGGAGGAGAACCGCATCCAACTCACCCGAACTCAGTTGCCGATTGGCCCAACTAGGAAGAAGTATCTTCGGAGTCCAAAGTCCGACGAGGGATGGAGAGAGGTTGGCATCGACCTCTACGACTCCGGGCGAGCCCCCCGGGGCACGTAATTGTTCGAGTCGGCTGGTCAGTATCTCCGAAGGGGTACCGCAAGCCATAATGCGTCCGAGGGAGACATAGTGCTTGTATCGCAATGCCAACAGCAAGAAGAACCCGATCAACCATCCGGCTATCGCCACATTGGTGAGCGACGGAATAACGTTGCTACGGACTAGCAGAGCCTCATTCGAAACGCTCGTGCTTGGGCGAACGGCAAGAGTAGTTGGTGTGGCATCTACAGAAGCAATCTCCAACGATGCAGGATTACTTGCGGGTTGGTCTTCCGAGATCTCTAAGAACTCTGAGGTTTGAACAAGCGGAGCATCGAGCGCTAGCTCTGCTCGTTTTACGGCTCCGTTATCTGCAAAAAAGAGAACACGTTCGACTGCATCGAAGAGGGGGAGGGGAATGAGAGGGGGAGTTACCAGTTTGATGAGGACCAACATCCAACCGAGTAGCAACAGATTCGGTAGCCGTTGAAAGAAGCGGCTTCGCGATGCGATCTTCAAGAACACAGCGAGCGCGATTGCAAACAAACTGTTATAGACGATCCAGGTATGCACGATTGCCACCCCCTTACAACTTATCGATAAGACTTTGGATGGTGGCCTTGTCCTTAGCCGTCAGTTGGGACTGCGATACCAACGACATCATGAGAGGAGCCAGTTCTCCTTCGAAGACACTGGAGGCCAGTTTGTTGAGTTCGTACTGAACAAACTGATCTTTTTGAACGACTGCATAGAAGCGGTGAACGGGGAGGGAGCGATCTACTTCGACGAACCCTTTCGCCATCAACCGTTCGAGTAGACTCTTCACCGTTGTGTGAAGAGATTGGGTATGGCGTTCGTAGATTTGCTCAACGATATGGCGTACGGTCTGCGCACCGTCGCTCCAAAGGACCAACATAATTTCGAGCTCTGTCTTCGACACATCGCTCAGCTCTTTCGCCATCGCTTGATTCCATCCGATGAGTGTCCTAAGTCAATTTGCCTCAATGCTAAGGCAAGGCGCAGTAGAAGTCAAGCGAGGGAATTAGAAAATTAGCGATCTGCTCACTTCGCCCCTTAAATCAAAATCGGCTTGTTCAGCGCTCGTCGGACGGGGACGAATTGGCCAGCGTGCATCATGCCGTGGGTTCCGATCACCATAAAGACATGGCCCAGTGTCGGCGCATAGCTGCGTAACCCCTCTGGGCTCTCCTTGTCGAGGTCTTCATCCGAAACTTGGTCCAGCGTTTTGAAGGTTGCTTCTTTCACCTTGGCAAACAACTCCAAGTACTGAGCCTTCGTACAAAAATCGGCAGGATTCGTGCTCGCGGAGTTTTCCTTACTATGCTTGGCAACAAAATCCGCCTGGAGCACAGGCCCTGCTCCAGGTTGAACCACATTGAGAAGATCCGATTCCGAGCAGATCAGATGCCCTAGTTGCCAAGCGATCGAGTTGCAGCCCGGACCGGGACGGGCTATCAGTTCCTCGTCGGTAAGATCACTGATGTAGGAAGTAAAAACCATGGCACTCATGTTGTAAGTGTCCTTCAACAGAGATTTCGCATCCATCTGAACAACCTTCGGTTAGCGTATTGAGAGTAGAAAACGATGACCGGATAGGCCAAGGGGGAGAAGTATAGCAGACCGGCAAGGGGGCTGCCCATAACCGTGAGCTTACGCTGGGCTGTCAAGACGACTACACCACGGGAAGCATTCGATTGAGGGAACCTGGTTGGCGGGCCATGAGGTCCATCGTCACATACTTAAATCCGAGTTCCTGGAGTCGACGGCAGATCTCCGATCGAATTTCATCATCCATCAACTTGGGCCAATCGGTTTGATGGATCTCCAACCTCGCGATTCCATCGGCATGGAAGCGAACTCGCACATCCCGAAACCCAGCTCGACGGAGACATTCTTCCGCCGACTCTATTTGCTGGAGACGTTCCGGCGAAACCGCTTGGCCGTACGCAATTCGACTCGCCAAGCATGGAGATGCTGGTTTGTCGGCGATGGACAAACCAAAGTGTTCCGCTAAGCCCCGAACCTCCTCTTTGCCAAATCCTAAATCCGCGAGAGGAGAGATGACTTGGTTCTCACGAGCTGCATCGAGCCCGGGGCGGTAATCTCCGAGATCGTCTCGATTGGTTCCTGACAACAAGGTTTTCCAACCATGCGCATCGGCCCATCGACGAAGGCTTCCGTAAAGATTCGATTTGCAATGGTAGCAGCGTCGCGCATCGTTTCTTAGGTAGGCGGGATCCTCGATCTCCGAGGTGGGCAACTCAACATGGCGAATCCCAATCGCAACGGCGACTCGTCGCGCATCCTCAAGTTCGGAGCTTGCAACGGCAGGGCCGATCCCCGTGATCGCGACAGCTCGATCACCGAGCGCCAGAAAAGCCCCCTTGGCAACCACTGCACTATCAACTCCACCCGAGAATGCGATCAGCGCGTCCGGTAGCTTGCGAATCTCGCCGAGCAATCGTTCCGCAGAAGCGGGGGCTTCAAATCGTGACACGTCGATGTACCTAAGTAGTCGCAGGTTGTTTCTTTTTACGATCGTGGGGGGGAGGAATCGGCATCGGGCCAGAAAAAGCATCGAAGATAGCGAGGACGTTCAGCAAACCCGCTACCGCCGTGAATAGAGTACCGAGTTCAAATCCTGCGGAACCCTCAAGGTGCCATTGCGACAATTCATCCAAATCTTCAGGAGGGGCCATGAACTTCTTCCACGACCAAGGGGCCGGTCCCGCCTTGGCCCGACCTTGCGGCCTGTTTTGAGCCACGTTTGGATTTTTCTCTTGCATCATCCCTTGGACCAACGCGGGAAACGCAGGAAGACCAACGCAGAGTTGAGCCGGGAACTGCAAGCGGAAATCTTCCGAGCCCCAAGCCATATACACAACGCGCCCGTTTCCAATAAATAGCCCCAGGAAGAACAAACCCAAAATGCTTACCGTGTACAGATAGGCCTTGTGCAATCGGCCTTGGTAAAAGTGCCCCGCACCGGGAATGACGAAGGCCAGAACTGCCGCGATGTACGGATTCTTCAAATCGATTCGACAGTTGTCTACTTCAACGATTTTCCCTTGTTGGGAAGGTTGAGTCATGCCATTTTCCTTGCTAACCAGTAGGTCCTTCGCGCCTGAGATCGGGTCTAAGTATCGTAACCTTGACCCAGCAATCGTTCCAGGGCTACCGTGAAGAGCGTTGGGCTGTGAGCATTGAGGGGTGAGTGTTGAGGGGTGAGGAAGAGGGGTGAGGAAGAGGGGAGGGCTTTGCCTGGGCTGGTGGTGGCCTGACGCATCGGAGGCAATTGGGGGGGACGCGAAGCGTCCCGCCATCACAACCCGTGGCGTAAGCGAGGGACAGCGTCGC